>ONJV01000100.1 GCA_900318215.1 uncultured Veillonellaceae bacterium | reverse complement strand
GGCGCGCGCATCGCGAAGCTCTTGAAGCATGACATTGCCGTCATTGCCGCGCATACGAACCTCGACATCGCCGAAGGCGGCGTCAATGACGTGCTGGCCAAAGCCATCGGCGTCGGAAAGCTCTCAAGCTTTGTCATCGAGCAGCAGGACGAGGACGGCAGGCCTGCAAGCCTCGGCCGCATCGGGGCGCTTCCCGCGCCTATGACGATTGCGGATTTTGCCGCGCAGGTGCGGGAAGCCTTGCCGACGGCGCATGTGCGCTATGTCGATGCCGGGCCGCGTCGTCGCGCTCTGCTCGGGAAGCGGCGCGGAGTTCATCGGCCGCGCAGCGGCGCTCGGCGCCGATGCCTACGTGACGGGCGATGTGCGCTATCATGACGCGCAGCATGCCGCAGAGCTCGGCCTGCATGTCATCGACGCGGGTCATTTCGGCACGGAGTTCCCCGTCGTCGCGAGCCTGCGGCAGCGTCTCGCCGATGCGCTTGCGGAGCGCAAGCGGACGGTCGAGGTCATCGCCGACACGCAATCGGAGGATTTCTTCCATGTCATCTAAACTGTCCCAGCTGGACTATCGCCGCCATGTCATCCGCTATGCGCAGATTGTGCTTGGCTGCCTGATTACGGCGCTCGGCTTCAACCTGTTCCTGCTGCCCGCGCATCTGCTGACGGGCGGCCTCAGCGGCGTCGCCATCATCATCTATTATCTGACGGGGTTGCCCGTCGGCGCGCAGAACCTCGTCTACAACATCCCAATCCTCTACCTCGCGTACCGCGTCTTCGGGCGGCACTACGCGCTCGACACGATTGTCGGTACGGCGGTGCTCTCGGTCTTCCTCGATGCGACGAGCTTCGTGATCGGCTGGGCCATCTGCCCGGATTTGTTCCTCAATGCGGTGTTCGGCGCCGTGCTGTCGGGCATCGGCTTCGGCATCGTGTTCCGCGTCAATGCGAACACGGGCGGCCTCGACGTCGTCGGCGCCGTCGTCAAGAAGTTCTATGCCGTCGATGTCGGCACGGTCATCTTCATTCTGAACGTCATCATCGTCGCGGCTTCGGCGTTTCTGTTCACGATCGAAGAAGCGCTGTTCACGCTGCTTTCCATCTATGTCATCGCAGAGTTCACGAACCGCGTTGCGGCCGGTTTCAACCGCGAGAAGTCCATCGTCATCATCTCGCCGAAGTCCGAGGCCATCTGCCAGGACATCATGGAAAACGTGCACCGTGGCGTCACGTATATCGACGGCCGCGGCGGCTTCACGCAGGAGCCGAAAGGAATCCTGTTCGTCGTCGTGAACCTCACACAGGTCGGCCGTGTCAAGATTATCGCGCTGCATCACGACCCGCAGGCGTTCATGATCGTTTCCGATACGTCCGAGGTCAGCGGCAAGGGCTTCACGCTCGACTGCGAGACGTATGAAGACGCCAAAAGAAAGTGGGAAGAGCAGAAGAAGCAGCTGGAAGAGGCACATCGTTCTTGAGGTGCGCCGCCCTTGACGGAAAAATTGTTCCCCGTTATAATGAAATAGAATGTAATATTGAAAAGCCGTCTCGTGAAAGAGGCGTTTTCGAGAGGAGATTTGATAGGTTGTTGCAGGAAGGTATTGCAACAGCCTTTTTTGGTAGGAGGAACCAACATGGAGAGATACTCGCCGCAGGACATCGAAGCGAAATGGCAGAAGAAGTGGGAAGACGAGAAGGTCTACAAGACGGAGGCAGATCCGGCGCGCCCGAAATACTACGCGCTTGAGATGTTCCCATATCCCTCGGGCAACCTGCATATGGGCCATGTCCGCAACTATGCCATCGGCGACGTCATGGCGCGCTACAAGACGATGGAAGGCTACAACGTGCTCCATCCGATGGGCTTCGACTCGTTCGGCATGCCGGCGGAAAATGCGGCCATCAAGCATGGCGTGAAGCCGGCGGACTGGACGTACAGCAACATCGAGAACATGGAGAAGCAGCAGAAGAAGCTCGGCCTCTCGTATGACTGGGATCGCGAGGTCAAGACGTGCGATCCGTCGTACTACCGCTGGACGCAGTGGCTGTTCGAGCTCTTTTACAAGCGCGGCCTCGCCTACAAGAAAAAGGCATCTGTCAACTGGTGCGATACGTGCGGCACGGTGCTCGCGAACGAGCAGGTTATCGATGGCAAGTGCTGGCGTTGCGATTCGCCTGTGCAGAAAAAAGACCTCTCGCAGTGGTTCCTGAAGATCACGGACTATGCCGACGTGCTCCTCAAAGACCTCAAGAAGCTGCCGGGCTGGCCGGATCGCGTCAAGACGATGCAGGACAACTGGATCGGCCGCAGCGAAGGCCTCGAGTTCACGCTCGACGCGCCGGAGCTCGGCGAGAAGATCCCCGTCTACACGACGCGCCCGGATACGGCGTACGGCATCACGTTCCTCATTGAAAAAATTTGCAAGAACAACCCGAAGGCTGACGAGATCCAGGCGTTCGTCCAGCGCACGCGCAACCAGTCCGAGATCGAGCGCACGTCGAGCGAATCGGAAAAAGAGGGCATCTTCACGGGTGCATACTGCGTGAACCCGTTCAACGGCAACAAAGTCCAGATCTGGGTCACGAACTACGTCCTTGCCGACTATGGCACGGGCGCCGTCATGGGCGTGCCGTCGGGCGACCAGCGTGACTGGATGTTCGCGACGAAGTACAACATCCCGAAGATTCTCACACTCCAGCCGAAAGACCGCGAGCTCAAGCTTGAAGAGATGACGGAAGCCTATACGGACAAGGACGGCGTCCTCGTCAATTCCGCGCAGTTCACCGGCATGGAGATGCATGCGGCCATGAAGGGCATCATGGACTACGCCGAGGAAAAAGGCTTCGGCAAGCGCCGCGTGAACTTCCGCCTGCGCGACTGGCTCATTTCGCGCCAGCGCTACTGGGGCGCGCCGATTCCGGTCATCAACTGCCCGCATTGCGGCGAAGTGCTCGTGCCGGAAGACCAGCTGCCCGTGTTGCTGCCAGAAGACGTCTCGTTCGAGCAGGGTTCGCTCTCTCCACTCGCGTCGAGTGATAGCTTCGTGCATTGCAAATGCCCAAAGTGCGGCGCGGACGCGACGCGCGAGACGGACACGATGGACACGTTCATCTGCTCGTCGTGGTACTACCTGCGCTATACCGATCCGCACAATGACAAGGAGCCGTTCGCAAAGGACAAGGTCAATTACTGGGCGCCGGTCGACCAGTACATCGGCGGCATCGAGCATGCCATCCTGCACCTGCTGTATTCGCGCTTCTTCACGAAGGTGCTGCATGATGCGGGCCTCGTCGATTTCGACGAACCGTTCAAGAACCTGCTGACGCAGGGCATGGTCCTCAAAGACGGCTCGAAGATGTCGAAGTCGAAGGGCAACGTCGTCTCGCCGGAAGACATCATCGCGAAGTACGGTGCGGACACGGCGCGCCTCTTCATCCTGTTCGCCGCGCCGGTCGACCGCGACCTCGAGTGGAGCGACCAGGGCGTCGAGGGCGCGTACCGCTTCCTCGGCCGCGTCTGGCGCATCCTCGGCCATTTCGAAGACGCCATCAAGAGCGGCAAGGACGACTACGATGTCAGCGCGCTGACGAAGGAAGAGAAAGACCTGCGCCGCGTGCTCCATACGACGATCAAGAAAGTCACGGAGGACATCCGCGACCGTTTCATGTTCAATACAGCCGTTTCGTCTGTCATGGAGCTCGTCAACGCGTTCTATGCATTCCAAGATAAAGAAGTGAACAGCGGTCTCGTGCGCGAAGTCGCGAAAGACCTCTTGCTCATGCTGGCGCCGTTCGCGCCGCACATCACGGAAGAGCTCTGGAGCAAGCTCTTTGCTGCGGGCAGCGTCCACCAGCAGAAGTGGCCGTCCTATGACGAGGAAGCGCTCAAGGTCGACGAGGTCGAGATCGTGCTCCAGATTAACGGCAAAGTGCGTGACCGCGTCATGATTCCAGCCGGCCTCGACCGCGCGGGCATGGAGCAGGTTGCGAAAGACCTGCCGCGCGCGAAGGAGCTCACGGCGGGCAAGACGATTGTCAAGGTCATCTGCGTTCCAAAGAAACTCGTCAACATCGTTGTGAAATAAAAAAGAATTCCATAAAAAACAGAGAAAAAGCAGGAAATTGGGATGCCGGAAGGGAAAAGAAGAACTGCAAGACTTTATGGGAAGCAGGGATGGCATAATGATTGAGAAAGATGCATATTTCCTGGAACACCTGGAAGAAGCAATTCAGCAGGGGCATATCCAGGTTTATTATCAGCCGATTGTCCGTACATTGACCGAAGAGGTCTGCGGCATGGAGGCCCTCGTCCGCTGGAAGGACGAAAAAGAGGGCATTGTGCCGCCGAACCGTTTCCTGCCCGTACTCGAGCGCGAAGGGCGTCTCTACGAGCTCGATCGCGCCGTGCTGCGCGAGATCTGCCGCATGCTCAAAGAGCGCATCGCGGAGGAAAAGCCGGTCGTGCCGGTTTCCATCAACCTCTCGTGGCAGGATTTCCTGCGCGAGGACACGTTCCGCTTTTTCGAGCGGACGCTTGCGGATGCCAACCTCCAGCGCAACCTCGTCCGCATCGAGCTCGGCGAGAAATCGCTCGTTGATGGAACGACGAAGCTCAAGCGCGCCATCGACCAGTTCCGCGAAGCGGGCTACCAGGTCTGGCTTGACGACTTCGGCGGCGAGTATTCGTCGCTCCATACGCTGAAGGATTTCGATGTCGATCTCATCAAGCTCGACATGCGGTTCCTCTCGGCGTTCACGGAAAAGGCGCAGAAGATTGTCACGTCCATCGTCAACATGGCGAAGGAACTCGGCATCCGCACGCTCGCCGAGGGCGCGGAGCGCGCCGAGCATGTGTTGTTCCTGCACGAAATCGGCTGCGAGATGGTGCAGGGCTACTACTATGGCAGCCCGATGCCCATGGAACGGCTCGAAACGTATGTGAATGACCGCGGCCTCTCATTCGAGGAGCCGAAGTGGGGCCATTACTATACGCATATCGGCGCCTGCATCCGCACGACGCAGGATCCGCTTTCGATTCTCGAGTACGATGGCAAGCGCTTCCGCGGCTATTATGCGAACGAAGCGTGCCGCAAGCAGCTCGCTTCTGTCGGCTATGACGGCCTTGACGAGTCCGTGCAGGCCATGAATGAGCCAGACAATGTCCTCTATGACAAATTCCGCTCGTTCATCGAGGCGCCGCGCCGTTCGGGGCAGGAGGAAGTCTTCTTCTACACGAACCAGGGCAGCTATATGCGCACGGCCATCCAGCTCATCGCCGAGGCGCAAGGGCGCTCGACGTTCCGCGTCGTGACGATGAACCTCACGCTCGACCGCCGTGCCAAGGAGAAGATGCAGCTTGACAAGGCGCTCCGCCATGTCTACCAGATGTTCGATTCCATTCATACGGTTGATTTGCGCCGCGACAAGATTGCGCCGCTCTTCACGAACAACGTATCGGCCGAGGGCATCCTGCAGGAGACGACGGGCACGGAGCTCGCACTGCGCCGCTACATGGGCGCGAACCTCCATGCAGACGACCAGCAGCGTTTCTTTGATTTTCTCGACCCCGAGACGCTCATGCGCCACCTGCGCGAGCAGCGGCCGCATCACATGCTGTCTGACATCTTCCGCGTCAAGAACCGCGAGGGCAACTTTGTCTGGAAGGAATTTTCTGTCGTCGTCATCCCTGAGTCACGCTGGACGCGCGCACTTGTCTGCGTCAAGGACATTTCGGTCGACCGCAAGGCCGCCACGATTGCTCTGATGGACGAGCTCGATGTCGATACGACGAGCCTGTCGGCGCAGCATCATGTCGACGAGCTCCATGACAATGCGATGCTCTGGAAATGCCTCATGCAGACGAAGCGCATCAACTTCTTCTGGAAGGACAAAGACCTGCGCTTCCGCGGGGCGTCGCGCGGCTTCCTCGACACGTACGGCTTCAAGTCCGTGCACGACATCCTCGGCAAGACGGATGCCGAAGTCGGCTGGCATGTCAATGACGATTCCATGCATCGTGCGGAACTCGCCGTCGTGCAGGAGGGCGTCTCGCAGATCAACCAGCAGGGCGAGTGCATCATCCATGGCAGCCTGCGGCCCATCATGTACACGAAGCGGCCGGTCTACGACCATGGCGAGATCGTCGGACTCATTGGTATCTTCGAGGACATGCAGGCCATCGAGCAGCGCTTCAACGCGCTGTCGCAGTCGTTCCTTTCTGACGACCTCACGGGGCTCCTCAATGCGACGGGTTGCGTGCAGGCGCTGTTCCGCTACCAGCAGGAGCGTCGGCAGCATGGCCTTTCGTATGGCATGGTGCTGCTGCACATGAAGTCGTATGACCTCATCGTGCGCCAGTACGGCGACAGCGCGGGCAAAGAGCTCTTGTGGAGCATGGCTGACGGCGTGCTCGCGGCGGCGGGGCCGAATGCCATTGTCGCGCGCCTCTCGGGAGCGACGTTCGCGATTCTTCGCACCTGCAAGGATCCGGACGAGATGGAAGAACTCGCCGAAGACCTCCGCGACCGCCTGCAGGACATCCATCACTCGCTCGGTGATGCCGTGACCGTGCGCATCGAGACGAAAGTGCTCATGTCCGGCACGGGCGACATCACGCCGCAGACGATTTATCAGACGGCCTGGAATGACGAAGAAGAAAACGCCGAAAGAAAAGAACCGAAAGAAACACTTTGAAAGGGTTTGAATCTTTTTTGACAAATGCGTCAGACCATGATATACTGATACCGTCTTGAACAAAGAGACAAGAAAACAAAATAGAAAAATTTCTTTGTTTGGATGGTGACACCTTGGTTCATCCTTGGTGGCCAAACCTTCGGGAATCTGCGAAAAGCGATTTTTCGAGGGAATAGAACGTGTGAATACGAGACAAGACGCGCGTGAGGGGATTCCCTTGCGCGGCGCCTTGTCTTTTTATTTGTAGGGGGATCCGGATCTATGATCATCGAAAAAATCTTGAATAACAATGTCATCGTCACACATGACGGTGATGGGCGCGAAGTCGTCGCGATGGGGCGCGGGCTTGCGTTCGGCCGCCACTGCGGCGATGCGGTCGACGATGCGCGCGTCGACAAAGTCTACCGTCTCAGCGACCAGGAGATGCTCGAGCATTTCAAGGAACTGCTCGCGGGCATCTCGCCCGACTACATGGACGCATCGAACGCCATCATCGAGGAGGCGGAAAAAGAGCTCGGCGTGAAGCTCGACGACAGCATCTACATCTCCCTGACCGACCACATCCACATGGCAATCCACCGCCTCCGCAAGGGCATCCCGATTCACAACATGATGCTCTGGGAGACGAAGCGCTTCTATCCGAAAGAATATGAGGGTGCACTGCGTGCCATCGCCTACCTCAGCAAGCGGTTCGGCGTCGAGCTGCCGGAAGACGAGGCGGGCTTCATCGCCATGCACCTCATCGATGCGCAGTCGAGGGCGAAGGAGCCGATGGCCGAGCGCATCGTCGGCCTCATCGGCGAGATCACGAACATCGTGCGCCTCGCGGGCCACATCGAGTACGACAAGGATTCGCTCGCGTACTACCGCTTCGTGACGCACCTGAAATTCTTCGCAAAGCGCATGTTCACCGGCAAGCAGCATCCGGGCGAGGAAATCGACGAGGACATGGCGCAGATGATTGCGACGAAGTATGCGCTCGCGCATGACTGCGTCGGCAAGGTCGCGGCGTTCCTCAAAGAGAAATACGGCTATGACGTGAGCGAGGATGAAAAGTTCTACCTGACCATCCATGTCGCGAAAGTCATCAAGCAGAGCATGGCCGTCTGACAAGGGGAATGCGGACAGCCGGTGCATGGAAGGAGGCGGATCGTCAGACCGGAAGAAGCCGGGACGCAAGCGATAGGAATATTTTTTAAACAGCAGAGATACGAGACAAAAACAGTATCCAGGGGATCTACAGTTTGGATGGTGACGACATGTGGCGTAGAGCCGCATGGTCGGCCAAACCTTCAAGATTTCGACACAATCAAATTTTGGAGGTATTCAGAACAATGAAACAGTGGAACAAGTGCAGCAAGACGATTCTCGCGATGGGCGTGGCAGCCATGGTGTTCGGCGGCGCGACGACGACGGAGGCCGCTTCGAACTTCCTCGCGGAAGTGCCGGCGAATGACTGGTCGTACGAGACGGCGAACAGCCTGATTTCGGCAGGCGTCGTGCCGGACTACGACATGGCCATTCCGCAGGGCCGTGTGCTGAGCCGCCTCGAGATGGCCATGATCGTGCAGCAGGCTGTCGGCAACGAGAACGCGATGACGGATGAGCAGAAAGCGGCCACGGAGAAGCTCAAAGAAGCCTATTACTACGACATGAAGAAGCTCTCGCTCCTGAACAAGCTCGACACGCTCGATAACAGCCAGGTGCAGAGCATCGAGAATGGCGGCAAGGCGGCAGGCGGCGACAGCTTCACGCCGGAGGAACGTGCAGGCCTCAAGAGGGCGGCAGAGCTCGCCGACAAGCTGACGGTCAACGGCTATGTCCGCGTTCGTAACGACCATTTCCTCAAGGACAAGAAGGATGGTACGGGCGAGAAGCGTTCGACGCGCGCGAACATGATCCATGTCGCTGTCGATACGACGTACAAGATCAACGAGAACTGGCAGGGTCATGCCGATATCGGCTACCGCAACTCGCTGAGCGGATTCGACGAGCGCCGCTCGCTGTCGCCGAACGAGAACCAGACGGGCTTCACGTGGGACACGTACCTGACGGGCACGATGCCGAAGCTCGGCCTCAATCTGAAGTTCGGCAAGTGGAACGAGTGGAACATCTACGGCTGGGGCATGGACATCGACTGCGATTTCTCCGGCTTCCAGTTCCGTCAGGGCAAGAAAGACTTCAAGACGTACTTCACGGCAGGCCAGATGGATCTCTGGGATGACGCGATGGGCGGCGACCGCACGAAGGAAAAGGTCACGAGCCTGCGCTTCTTCTATCCGTTCGACAAGAAGAACGACGTCAATTTCGGCATGTCGTGGAGTTCGCCGATGCAGAGCCGCTACCAGGCCGACGACCAGCACCGCGTGTTCTACTACTACGCGCATGGCCATCACAAGTTTGACAAGAACTGGGATCTGCGTGCCGGCATGATCGCGAGCAACGCAAAGCGCGATCCGACAAATGAGGCCGCTGGTACGAAGAACAAGCAGCCGGGCCGCTGGGTGCAGCTCACGTACAAGCAGGCGCAACTTCAGAATCCGGGCACGTACTCCATCGTGGCAGATTATCGTTATGAGCCGGCACTGTCGTGGCCGACGGTCACGGACTGGTGCGGTCTCAACGAGCGCTTCCTCCGCCTCGGCTTCAACTACGTCCCGGCGAAGAACATCCTGCTCGACACGTTCTATCAGTGGGCGCGTGACATCGATACGGGGGCGAAGGACGATCTCTATCGCTTCCAGGCACAGTTCTTCTTCTGATGATTGGGCAAGGGGATTTCAAGATGACGAAGAAACGTTATATTGCTTTGACGGCTATGGTGCTGACGGGACTCATGGGCTCGCAGTGCTTTGCGGCCGCACAGAAAGACTATACGGAGACGCAGACGGCCGACGGCTGGACGCGCGTCGAGAACAAGGGCGGCGCAACGCTCGGCTACGAAAAGGACTCGGGCGTCAAGATCCTGACGGTCGATGGCAAGGCGTTCAAGGACATGAACCGCAACGGCAAGCTCGACCCGTACGAAGACTGGCGCCTGACGCCGGAGGAGCGCGCAAAAGACCTCGCGTCGCAGCTCTCGACGGAAGACATCGCGGGCCTGATGCTCTACAGCGCGCATCAGCGCAACCTCCAGCCCGAGCTCAATGATGAACAGAAGAAGATGCTGCGCGAAGACCATGTGCGCACGGTGCTCAATGCCGACCAAACGGCATCGGTCGAGACGACGGCGAAATGGAACAACGCGCTTCAGGCGTACGCCGAGAGCCTGCCGTTCGCTATCCCGACGAACACGAGCTCCGATCCGCGCAGCGATGCGCGCGCGAACGGCGTTTACTTGAAAGAAGTCAAGAAAGGCGTTTCGCGCTGGCCGAACAACCTCGGCATCGCGGCGACGTTCGACCCGCAGATTGCACGCCAGTTCGGCGAAATCTCGTCGAAGGAATTCCGTCTGCTCGGCCTCGGCACAGGCCTTTCGCCGCAGATCGACCTCGCGACCGACCCGCGCTGGACGCGCAACTACGGCACGTTTGGCGAGAATCCCGCGCTTTCGCGCGACATGACACAGGCGACGATTGACGGCGAGCAGTTCACGCAGGAAAACGGCAAGGACAAAGGCTGGGGCAAGTACAGCATCAACGCGATGATGAAGCACTGGCCCGGTGACGGCGTCGGCGAGGGCGGCCGCGAGGCGCACTCGAAGTACGGCAAGTATGCCGTCTATCCCGGCGGCAACTTCCAGACGCAGCTCACGCCATTCGTCGAGGGCGGCCTGAAGCTGCCGGGCAAGACGAAGGAAGCGAGCGCCGTCATGTCGTCGTACTCCATTGCCTGGAGCGATGACGGTTCGCTTGGCGACAAGGTCGGCAGCGCCTACAGTGCGTTCAAGATCGGCCTGCTGCGCAACAAATATCACTACGACGGCGTCATCTGCACGGACTGGTGCGTCACGCGCACGCCGGGCAAGGGCCTTTCGACGGCCTGGGGCTATGAGGATACGAATCTCACGGAGGGTTACCGTCATTACAAGGCGCTCATGGCCGGTGTTGACCAGTTTGGTGGCAACAATGACAAAGTGCCGGTGCTCGAGGCCTATGAGATGGGCGTCAAAGAGCACGGCAAGGCGTGGATGGATGCGCGCTTCCAGACGTCGGCAAAACGTCTGCTCCGGAACATCTTCCAGCTCGGCCTCTTCGAGAACCCCTATCTCGATGTGGCGGAGAGCGTGAAAGAGGTCGGCAACGACAAGGACATGCAGGCGGGCTATACGGCGCAGCTCAAATCCATCGTCATGCTGAAGAACAAAGACGGTGTCATCCACAAAGCAGCGAAGAACGCGCAGAAGCCGACGGTCTATGTGCCGATGATCTTCCGACCGGCGACGGAGAACAAGACGTTCAAGGTCTACACGCCGGCGCATTGGAGCCTGCCGATTGACGAGAAGGCAGCTTCGGAGTACTTCAACATCGTGACGGATACTGTCAAGGCACCGTCCGATGTCGACCGTGATGGCAAGCCCATGGCAGCGGCTGGCGATATCGAGCGCCTGGCGCCCGAAGCCGTGGCCAAGGCGGACTTCGTGCTTGCTGCGATTGACAACCCGACGAACAAGGGCAACCAGTTCGACGGCCTCGGCTATGATCCG
>ONJV01000099.1 GCA_900318215.1 uncultured Veillonellaceae bacterium | reverse complement strand
CGGGAAAGGAAGATGGGGTCGTGAAGGATGGGACGGATCATGGTATCACCTGCTGGTCGAAAATGGATTTTGAGATTGTTCTTGTGATTTTTTGTTTTCGTTAGTAGAATGAAAGGAACGGGGTGATGGCATGAAGAAATATGATGAGACGAGTCCAGAAAGCATCGAGTCCTATGGGAAGGGCATGATAGGGAAGACGTTCCGAGAGATTTTCGATGCAGCGAAAGATGATCCAGATGGATTTGTCGCCAAGGATGCATGCGCAGACTATCTGCGGAAGCATGCACAGAAGAGCCGCAAGGGCGGTGTCGGAAATCTTGTGGAAGAATGTTGGTTTGGGTATGAGGCGAACAGCGATGACCGCCCGGATTTTCCAGAAGCTGGCGTCGAGCTCAAGGTCACGCCATACAAGCAGGTGCGGAAAACGCAGCTGAACCCTGAAGGATTCGCGGCAAAAGAACGCCTTGTTCTCACGATGATCAATTACATGGAAGTCGTGAAAGAAAAGGATTTTGCGCACAGCCATCTCTGGGAGAAGGCGCAGCTCATGCTGCTCGTCTGGTATCTGCATCTGCAAGGACGAAACGACATCGACAGTACGGTGGATTATGTCCAGCTTTTCACGCCGCCTGCGGAAGACCTCGAGATTATTCGTGAGGATTACGAAAAGATTCTCACGAAGATTCGCGATGGCAGGGCGCATGAGCTTTCCGAAGGTGACACGCTCTATCTCGGCGCTTGCACGAAAGCTGCGAAATCGACAGACCGGCGGCAGCAGCCATACAGCGACATCCTTGCAAAGCCGCGCGCGTTTTCTTTGAAGAACAAGTACATGACGTACGTGCTGAATCACTACATCCGTCCGGGCAGGGTGACATATGAGCCAGCGGTTCGAGGAAAGGTGTCGGATTTCGAGGCGTATATTATCGAAACGATTGGAAGGCATCGCGGGGAAAGCATGGAAGAACTCCGCAAGCGGTACGGCATCGAGACACATCCGAAGAACCTCGGCGCGATGCTCGCCTATCGGATGCTCGGCATCAAGGGAAATCATTGTGCAGAGTTTGAAAAAGCGGGTATCGCTATCAAGAGCATCCGGATTCAGGAAAACGGATGCATCAAGGAGAATATGTCGTTTCCGCCCATATCATATCAGAAACTGGCGAAAGAGACGTGGGAGGACTGTACGTTTGGCAATTACCTGCGGGAGACCCGGTTCTTCTTCGTCGTTTATCGTGAGGACCGCGCAGGTGCTTTGCGGCTGGCAGGCTGCTGCTTCTGGAATGTGCCCGTGAGGGATCTCGAGGGCGATATCCGTGCTGTCTGGCAGGAGACGCATGACATCATCGCGGACGGGCGGCTCGTGCTTGACATCGATGCAAAAGGAAACGTCACGAACAACCTGCCGAAGAAGCATGGCCATCCCATCGCCCATGTCCGTCCGCACGGCCGCAACCGCGCCGACACAGCACCGCTTCCAGAAGGGACGTATCTTGCTGTGCGCGGCAATACGGCTGCCTGGCTGGATGATACTGCCTACACGAAGCAGTGCTTCTGGCTGAACAATGATTATATCCGGCATCAGTTGCAGTTGTCGGGCATGTGATGTTCTATCAAGGTTCGTTTTCAAAAATGACATTGAGCGTCTCGCCCATTCGCTTGACGCAGCCTGTGACGAGCGCGTTGCCCATGCAGAAGTAGCGGAAACGTTTTGTCATGCCGGTGTCTGTCCAGCCTTTCGGAAAACCTTGGATGGCTTCGGCCTCTTCAGGGGTGAGCAGGCGGAGTCTGCCTGTATCGAGATCTGTGATGACATGGGTGCTGCGATTTGTCGTCGATTCGCTCGTGAGCATCGTGCGCGCAGGCTTATCGATGGAATCAGGAAAGGCAATCGGGCCTTCGGAGAATGTGTACTTGTGGCCGTTTCGTGCCGTGCGCTCGACTTTTTTCGCACCTTTGAGATATTCCCATTTCGCGAGGTCATCGCCAAGGTAGAAGTCCTGTGCGACGCCGTGATCCATGATGTCGCGCAAGACGGTGTGCGGGCCGTTGTAATCAGGAACGGCCTTTGTCGTATAGATGCATCCATTTCTCATGAAGCCTGCGGTTTCGAAGGAAAAGGCGAAGCTGTCGGAAATCTCGGCAAGATCTTGCGTTGGCAGCGTGCCTTCGTTCACGCTCTCGCTTTCCTGCATCGGAAACGTCGTAGCGAAGAAACCGTCGTGGTTCACGACGGCAAGCGGATCGGCCGTGGTCATGCGGCGGGCATAGGCAGTCCCTTCGCGATATGCGAAGATGAACGTGCGGCGGCGGCGCTGGACGAAGCCGTAATCAGCCGCGTTCACGACGCGCCATTCGACGCGGTAGCCGAGCGCCCAGAACGATGCGAGGATGATGGCGAAATCGCGGCCGCGCTGGCTTGCCGGGCTCTTGAGGAGCCGGTCGACGTTCTCGAGCAGCACGAATGGCGGCCGCTTCGCTTCCAGCGTGTCGCGGATTTGCCACCAGAGCACGCCTTTCTTGCCTTCGATGCCCTGCGCGCCCGTGCGGGCGACGGAATAGTCCTGACAGGGAAATCCGCCGACGAGCAAGGTATGGTCGGGAATGGAGGCTTTGTCAATCTTGCCGATGTCTTCGTTGCTGTATTCCGGGCGTTTGCCAAAGTGTGTGCAGTAGCAATCAAATGCATCCTGCCGCTTGCGCCCCGGCTCCCATTGATCTGCGAATACTGTCTCCCAGGGCGCGTGATTCGTTCCTTTCGTCGATGCTTCCAGCCCGACACGAAATCCTCCGACACCAGCGAAGAGTTCGCATATATTTTTTTCCATGCTGGATGCGTTCATCTCCCTCGTTTCTTTGTCGATGGATCTTATTTTAACACAAAGGTCAATAAGAATCAAGATCCCAGAGGTGATGTTTTGTGGACGTCCTGACGAAGGAGCAGCGCCACCGCGCGATGAGCCGCATCCGCGCAAAGGACACGAAGCCGGAGGTGCGGCTGAGGAAGGCCCTCTGGCACTGCGGGCTGCGATATCGGAAGAACTGGAGGCGGCTCCCGGGCACGCCGGACATCGCGCTGACGCGGCAGAAGATTGCGATTTTCGTTGATGGTGATTTCTGGCATGCACGCGGCCATCAGGAACATCCGGGGGAGCAGGTCGCATCGAACAAGGAATACTGGCAGCGCCATCTTGCACGAAATGTGGAGCGTGACAAGGATGTCAATGACGAGCTGACGGAGCTCGGATGGCTCGTGCTCCGATTCTGGGAAGGGGACATCCAGAAGAATCTTGCGAAGTGCGTGGATGAGGTCCTGGTGTATTGCGGAAATGCACGGTCCCATCTTCGCAGATGACAAAGACGCCAGCCCGTGTCGTTTCGTGACACAGGCTGGCGTTGCTTTTTGTTCAGAACCACCACGCCATGAGCGGGATGGTCAGGAGGCTGCCGAGGGTTGTGAGGGAGACGGCTCTCGTCGAGAGCTCGGTCTGATAGCCGCGCTCGTTTGCGAACATGACGATCATCGAGCCGACGGGCATGCCGAATGTGACGGTCGCGATGCCGACGAGCGTCGGTGAGAAGCGGCCGAGCGCCGTCAGCAGCACGTAGATGACGGAGGGCACGACGGCGAGCCGCACAGCGGCCATCGCGTAGAGCCGCCCGTCCGTGAAGATGCGCCGCCAGGCGATTTCCGCGAGGTTGCCGCCGAGAATCAGCATGGAAATCGGCGTCGTGATGTTGCCGATAAGATAGCAGGTGTCAGAGAGGATGTCTGGCACCTGGATGCCGCTGAAATAGATCGCGATGGCGAGCACGGTCAGCAGGAACCCCGGATTCCAGAGCGTCCGCAGCTCGAATGGCTGCTTTTCGCCGCTCATGAGCCGCAGGCCGTAGGAATAGGCGAGCAGGTCGAAAGGCATGTGGATGATGGCCGTGTAGAAGATGGCCTCGTCGCCGAAGAGCGCCTGTACGATGGGGAACCCCAGGAGCTCCGTATTCGCAAAGATGAACATGAAATCGTAGGCGCCGCGCTCGTCGGGCGCGACATGCAGCAGCACGGTGCAGGCATGTGCGAAGAACGGCAGCAAGAGGTAGATGGTCGCGCCGAGCCCGAAGAACAGCAGCACCGTACCGGAATCGGCGGATTCCATGCGGCAGACCGAGGCGATGACGAGCAGCGGGCACGTGATGTTGACGGCAAGAGACGAGAGCTCGCGGATGCCCTGATGGCTGAGCATCGCGCGATTTCGGAGCACGCAGCCGAGCAGGATGAGGAGCCCGAGCTGTGCCATCGTGCCATAGACGTGGTTCAAAGAATATCACTCCAAAATGAAATGGGCGGCGAGCACGAGGAGCGGCAGAGCCAGCACCGTGCGCTCGAGGAAGATGATGAACAGGCGTTTCATGTCGATGCCGACATCCGCTTTGACGATGATGCTGCCGACTTCCGTCAGATAGATGATTTGGACGAGCGACAGGCCGCCGATGACAAAGCGCGTGAATTCCGACGGCAGGTTCGTGCTGATGAGCGCGGGGATGAACATGTCGATGAAGCCGACGAGCGTCGCAGGAGCCGCCGTGAACGCATCCGGCACGCCGAGCAGGCTCATGTAGACGCCCATCGGGTACGAGAGGTACTGGAAAATCGGTGTCTCATTGACGAGCAGGGAGCCGACCGTGCCCCAGGCGATGACGATGGGGATGAGGTCGCAAAGGATGCCGACCGTCATCTTCGCACCGCCGTCGAGCACCTGCTTCGGCTGGAACGTTGCGGCACGGTCGAGCGCGGACTGCACGGCCCAGCCGAAGAGAGAGACATTTTCCGGCACGTCCTCGGCGATGTTCTTCTTGCCGCGATAGGCCTCGGGGATGCTGCTGAGCGGCGGCATGCGCACGCCGACGATGGCGAGCAGCAGGCCGATGGCCGTGACGACGCCATAGAGCGCGAGGAAATGCGAGCTGATGCCCAGCGTTTCGGCGACGACCATGCATAACGGAATCGAGACGAGCGAGAAGTTCGTCATGATGGCAGCGGCCTCGCGGCGGCTGTAGCAGCCTGCCTCGTATTCCTGCTGCGTAATCAGCACGGCCGTGTTCGACGAGGCGAGCCACGATGCGACGAGATCGACGGACGCGCGGCCCGGCACATGGAACAGCGGGCGCGTCAGCGGTTTCAGCAGAATACCTGCAAACTCCATGATACCACTATCTGTCAGAAAAGGCATCACAAAACTCAGCGCGAACGCAATCGCAATCAGCGTGCCAGCGAGGCTGACCATGTTGCCGCCTGCATCTTCGCCGATGACGGCCTCGGGGCCGACGCCGAACGTCACGCCGAGCGTCACGGCCATCGCGACGAGGCGCGTCACGAGGTACGGTTTCGAGATGCAGACGAGCTCCGCAAGCCATGCGCGGCGGCGCAGCCAGGCAGGCTGCACGAACTGGCCGAGGAGGCCGCTGACGGCCGACAGCACGACGAGCGCCGTCAGGAACCACGGCAGATTCGTGCTGATGAACTTGTCAATCGCATCCGTCAGCAGGCTCAGCGGCGTGTTGAAGCCATCGCCGCCGAGCGGACAGAGAAACATGAACAGGCCGAAGCCCGCGCAGAGCAGGAATTTCGCTTTCAGGAAAATATGGCTGTCCGTCGTGCTGCCGCTCAGCGGCTCGCCCGGCAGAGCGGCGGGCGTTTCGCCCCAGGTCGTCAGTGGTTTCATGGTGCTTCCCTCATTTCTTTTTGTCGTCAGGACATGAAAAACGGCGCCAGCCCGCAGAGGTATTCTGCGAGCCAGCGCCGTTGCTGTCCCGATGGGATGTGGCATTGATTTCTTTTGATGGATTCAGTATAACCGAACCGTCCTTCCAATGCAATCGACAATTTTACGAAAAACGGCCGTGATTTTCGTGAATCGTACAAGAGGGGAGGGGGTTCAGAACGTCCAGCCCTGGATGGCCGAGAAATCGATGTCGCTTTCCGCGCCGGGATGTTTCTGGTAGTAGTGCTGCGCTTCTTCGGGCGCGGCGGTGAAGCTTTGGAGGGGGAGCGCTTTGGCGTAAACCCTCCGGATGGCCTTCGGGTGCTCCAAAGGGTCGTTGAGCGTGAGACCGGCACTCGTGGCTGCTGGGGGCTTGCCGCGGTTCTGGAGAAAATGCATGTAGAATTCGAGATGCGGCTCGTCCTCGTCTTCTTCGTACCAGACGCCTGCGCGGTACTCCCGCCCGCGCGCGCGTCCCTGCCCGTCCGGGCTGTGAGGGCTGACGATGGCGAACAGGATGTCCATGAGCATGGAGAGGTCCATCTTCTTCGGATTGTAGCCGAGGCGCACGGCCGCGACTTCGTCACCGTCCGGCGTCAGCACGCTCCCGAGCGTCGTTTCCATGACGCCGAGGACGTGGTCGAAGACTTCCTGCAGCTCGCGCGGGTCTCCGCCGGAAAAGGCGATGTGCTTGAGATACATGGCACGCCTCCTTTCAGTCGGCGCGACTCCCCCCGCCGCTTACGCGGCCCTCCCCCCTCAAGGAGGGGGGCTGAACGGGGGAAGCAGGATGGAACAAATCATTCTGGCGCTTCGCGGCGCGCTGGACGTCGAAGATGCCGAGGAGTTCGGCGACAGCCTGCGTCGGGGAGACGCTGCCATTCAGCACGGCTTCTTTGACCTCGGGCATGCGCCCCTGGATGACGGGGTCTTCGAAGAACAGGTTGTGCAGGTGCTCGTCAATCATGCTGTGCATCCAGTCGAGCAGCTGGCCTTCGCGGCGTTTCTGAAACACGCCGCTCTTCTTCGTCATCTGCTCGAACGCCTGGATGACTTCCCAGAGCTCCTTGAGTCCTGTTTTCTTGACGGCGGACGCGAGGTAGGCGTGCGTGGGCCAGCCGGGCGTGGCCGGGCGGATGAATTCGATCATGCGCTCGAATTCGCCGCGCGCGACTTTCGCCTTGACGAGGTTGTCGCCGTCGGCCTTGTTGACGACGATGGCGTCGGCGAGCTCCATGATGCCTTTCTTGATACCCTGCAGCTCGTCGCCTGCGCCCGTCAGCACGACGAGCAGGAAGAAGTCGACCATGCTGCGCACGGTGACTTCGGACTGGCCGACGCCGACGGTCTCAATCAGGATGATGTCGTAGCCAGCCGCCTCGCAGAGCAGCATGGTCTCGCGGCTCTTGCGCGCGACGCCGCCGAGTGTGCCGCCCGCAGGCGACGGACGGATGAACGCTTCCGGCCTGCGGGAAAGGGTCCCCATCCGGGTCTTGTCACCCAGTATCGAGCCCTTCGTGACGGAGCTGGTCGGATCGACGGTGAGGATGGCGACACGGTGGCCTTCGTCGCAGAGCATGTTGCCGAGCGCCTCGATCATCGTGCTCTTGCCAGCGCCGGGGACGCCCGTGATGCCGATGCGAAGCGCCTTGCCCGTGCGCGGCAGCAGCCTCTGGAGGACGCGCTGCGCCTTCGGGAAATGGCGCGGGCTGTTGCTCTCGATGAGCGTGATGGCGCGCGAGAGCGTCATGCGGTCGCCCTTTGCCACGCCCTCGACGTAGTCGTCCTCCGTGAGCACCATGCGGCGCGGCGGCTTCATCTTGCCGGATTTGAGTGCCGGGTTCAGGTTGCCGACCGTCGTGTTGCCGATGCCCTCGATGCCGCTCATGACGCCGCAGGCGAATTTTTCGTCGCCTGTTTCGGGGCGCCAGCTCGGACGCGAGACGGTGTAGCCTTTTTCGCCAGGCAGTTCCGATGCCTTTGCGGCTGCTGCGTGATGCGCCGCGATGGCGGCTTCGTCTTCGCGTTTCTGTTCCTCGTTCTGTTCGGCCAGTTTCTTCAGCAGCTCTGCGCCTTCGCGGGCGCTCATGATGCCTCTTCCTTTGCGCGGTCCATCAGGAGCTTCAGCAATTTCATGCCGGCCTCCGGGATGTTCGTGCCAGGTGCGAAGATCGCGACGGCGCCGTGCTCATAGAGGAAGTCATAGTCCTGCACGGGGATGACGCCGCCGATGGCGACCATGATGTCCTCGCGGCCAAGCTTCTTGAGGTCTTCGACGAGCTGCGGCAGCAGCGTCTTGTGGCCGGCAGCGAGCGAGCTGAAGCCGACCATGTGGACGTCGTTGTCGACGGCATCCTGCGCGGTCTCTTCCGGCGTCTGGAAGAGAGGCCCGACATCGACGTCCCAGCCCATGTCAGCGAACGACGAGGCGATGACCTTCTGGCCGCGGTCGTGGCCGTCCTGGCCCATCTTCGCGACGAAGATGCGCGGGCGGCGGCCCGTGAGCTCTTCGAATTCGTCGGCCATGTGGCGCGCCTTTTCAAGCTCGGTCTTGTCCGTGAATTCGGAGGAATAGACGCCAGAAATCGTATGGATGACGGCCTGATAGCGGCCCGAGACCTTCTCGACGGCGTCGGAGATTTCGCCGAGCGAGCAGCGGACGCGCGCGGCTTCGACAGCGCAGGCGAGCAGGTTGCCGTTCTCGCGGCTCTCGGCAGCTTTCGTGATGGCTTCGAGCGCGCGGCGGACGTCGTCGTCGTTGCGCTCGGCCCGCAGTTTTTCGAGGCGCTTGATCTGCGCGTTGCGGACGGCCGTGTTGTCGATGGAGAGGATTTCGAGCGGGTCTTCCTTTTCAAGGCGGTACTTGTTCAGGCCGACGATGGTCTCGTTGCCAGAATCAATCTTCGCCTGACGGCGGGCCGCCGCTTCCTCGATACGCATCTTTGGCAGGCCGGTCGGGATGGCCTTTGCCATGCCGCCGAGCTGCTCGACTTCCTGGATGTGCGCCCAGGCGCGGCGGATGATTTCGTTCGTGAGGGCTTCGACGTAGTACGAGCCGCCCCACGGATCGATGATCTTGCAGACGCGCGTCTCGTCCTGGATGTAGAGCTGCGTGTTGCGCGCGATGCGGGCCGAGAAATCCGTCGGCAGCGCGATGGCCTCGTCGAGCGCGTTCGTATGGAGTGACTGCCCCATGGCCTCCATGCAGGTGCGCGAAATGTTGTTGAACGGGTCTTGCGCCGTGAGAGACCAGCCGGACGTCTGGCAGTGCGTGCGGAGCGCCATCGACTTCGGGTTCTCCGCGCCGAACGACTTGACGATCTTTGCCCAGAGCACGCGGGCGGCGCGCATCTTCGCGACTTCCATGAAATAGTTTTTGCCGATGGCCCAGAAGAACGAGAGGCGCTTCGCGAATGCATCAATCGGCAGGCCGGCCTTGACGCCCGTGCGGATGTATTCGAGGCCGTCGGCGAGCGTGTAGCCGAGCTCGATGTCCGCCGTCGCGCCAGCTTCCTGCATGTGGTAGCCGGAGATGGAGATGCTGTTGAATTTCGGCATGTTCTTCGTCGTGTATTCGAAGATGTCGCCGATGATGCGCATGGACATGTCCGGCGGGTAGATGTACGTGTTGCGCACCATGAACTCTTTGAGGATGTCGTTCTGGATCGTGCCGGACATGATCTTCGGATCGACGCCCTGCTCGATGCCGGATTGGATGTAGAACGCGAGAATCGGCAGCACGGCGCCGTTCATCGTCATCGAGACGGACATCTGGTCGAGCGGGATGCCCGAAAACAGGATGTTCATGTCGAGCATGGAGCAGACGGAGACGCCTGCCTTGCCGACATCGCCGAGCACGCGCGGGTTGTCGGCGTCATAGCCGCGATGCGTCGGCAGGTCAAACGCGATGGAAAGGCCTTTCTGGCCGGCGGCGAGGTTGCGGCGGTAGAAGGCGTTCGATTCCTCGGCCGTCGAGAAGCCGGCGTACTGGCGCACGGTCCAGGGGCGGAAGACGTACATCGTCGAGTACGGCCCGCGCAGGCAGGGCGGGATGCCGCTCGCGAAGTCGAGATGATTCATGTGGTCATATTCTTCATGGTTGTAAAACGGCTTGACGGGGATGTGCTCCATCGTGCGGCGCGTGAGCTCGTCGAAGCTCTTGCCAGCTTCTTTTTCAAACAGCGCCTTCCATTCGGCTTCCGTGTGCTCGGGCGCCGTCTTCAGCCCCATCTGCGTGAAATCGGGGTTCGCCATCAGTCCATCATTCCTTTCTTCTTCTGCAGGGCTTCGAGAATCTCGTAGCAGTTCGCGCGGACGGAGATATAGTCATCAATGCCCGCTGCTTTGTACGTTTCGAGCAGGTCTTTCGGTGCGGCGCCTGCGAGGTAGACCGTCGCGCTTGGCAGTGCCTCATGGAGCTTCGGTGCGAGGGCCGGGACGATGTCGGGATACGTCGCATCCGTCGAGCAGATGACGCAGGCATCGGCGCCGGACTCCTTGGCCGCGGCGGCCGCGTCCTCGACGGTCTTGAAACCGTCATTCATGAGCACGTCGAACGCACCGACCTGCAAGAAGCCGCGCGTGAAGTCAGCGCGGGCCTTGTGCTGCGGAATCGGGCCCATGTTCGCGAGGAAGATGCGGACATTGTCGCCGTCATGTGCTTTGACGTAGTTTTCCGTGCGCTTGCGGAGTGCTTCGAAACGCTCGCTCCAGCGGTGCGGCGCGATGGCGTCCACTGTCGTGGCTTCGCCCGTGGCACCTTTGGCGAGCGCCGTCATGAGCTCGGGCAGCGTTGCGCCGGCCTCGGCCGCGGCGATGGCGGCTGTCACGAGACTGTCGTCTTTCGCGGCATCCGCGAGCGCGCCGAGCAGTGCGTCCTTGTGCACGTCGTCGATGTCCTTGAGATAGCCCTCGATGACGGCCGTGCGTGCCGTGCGGTTGTCGTCCATGTTTTCGGGACGCGGATCGAGCGGCTTTTCCGTCATGTTCGGATACATGTTGTTGCCGACGATGCGGTCGCGGCGCAGTTCGGAGTTCTTGAAGCGCTGCGCGAGGATGCCCTCGATGGCCTGCTGCGGGCGCTTCGACTGGAGGTCGGCGACGATGCCGCCAGCTTTCTCGACTTCCTGGAATTCGGCCCAGATTTTTTCCTTGATCTGCTTCGTCAGGCGCTCGACGGCCCACGAGCCGCCGGCCGGATCGATCGGGGAGAGCATGCCGAATTCTTCCTGCAGGATGATCTGCACGTTGCGCGCGATGCGGCGCGAGAACTCGTCGCCCTTGCGGATGGGCTCGTCGAATGGCTCGTTTTCATACGACTCGATGCCGCCGACGACGCCCGAGAAAATTTCCGTCGTGTTGCGGAGCATGTTGACATACGGGTCATAGACCGTCTTGAAGAACAGCGCCGGACGTGCATGGACGTGCATGCGCTGCGCCTCCGTGCTGCCGCCGAACGCCTCGACGATCTGCGCCCAGATTGGGCGGATGGCGCGGAGCTTTGCAATCTGCAGGAAGAAATTCGCGCCCATCGAGAACTGGAACATGATTTGGCTGGCCGCTTCGTCAATCGAGAGGCCGCGCGCCATGAGTTCGCGCAGGTACGTGACGGCCGTGCTGATGGTGTAGGCCGTCTCCTGCACGTCATTTGCACCGCCGCGGCTGTAGACATCGCTGCGCGCGAGCACCGTGCGCAGGCCCGGCGCATGTTTGAGCGCCCATTTTGCGGCGGCCGCCATCTCGTCATAGAGCGTCGCGAGCGGTTCCTGGCTCGTGCCACTCGCGGCGAGTTCGCCAATCGGGTCAGCCGCGATGAAGCCGCGCAGGTTCTTTGTTCCCTTGCCAGAGGCTTTGAGCACCGCCGCGACCTGTGCGAGCATCGGCAGTGCCGTGCGGCCCGCATAGATGTAGAGCGGATATTTTTCGAAATCAAGGCCATCGAGCAGCGTATGCACGTCGTCGAGCGTCGTGAGGCTCACGCCGCCTTTGCCGGGTTCTTTCGCCTTGCGCGCATCGACGCCGGCTTTCGTCGCGTCATCGAGCACGACGTTGTAGATGGTCGAGCCTTTCGCCGTCTCGTGCTTCAGCAGTTCGTTCGTGTCCTCGGGCAGCGTCTCGTCGCAGGCCTGCGCGATGCCCCAAGGCGTCTTGATGTAGCCTGTCGGCGACGAGCCGCGCAAAAAGTCGTCCATGCCGGGGAACGAAGTGCGCGGCAGGATTTCTTCCGTCGTGTTCCGGAAGTACATCGGGTCGAACGTGATGCCCTCGTACGTCTTCGTGTACATCTTCTTGTCGAACGGCGCGCCCTTGAGGAGCGCGATGCAGTTCTCCTTCCATTCTTCGTACGTCGGCGGTGTGAACTCATCGAGAGGCACATCGGGGAAATCCGTCTGTGCTTCTGCCTTCTTCAGGATTTCCTGAAGATCCAGCTCTTTTTCCATTGCAGTTCCTCCTTTGGGAATCAGGATAGAAAAAAGCCGCTCGAAAGGTCGAACCTTCCGAGCGGCTGATTTTCATACGTGAAAACGACGGCGCGGCGCAGATGCGCCTGCCGAATCCCCATCCCTATCGCTCGCAGGTCAAACGGTGATTGTCGATCAGGCAGTTCTCCTGGCTCCAGGTCATCATGCTGCTGCGCCTTCCCAGAGACGCTTTTCCATCTCCAGTGACATTTGTTGCAGCAGCACTCGCTGATACAGTGGCGGGACCGCGCCGGACTTTGGGAACTTTTTGTTCCCTACCGGCTTCTCTATTGAGTCTTGCGACACCTGATCCGATTGTTATGAAGTTATTGCCGATGCTTGTTTTCGGTTTCGTCCGATTTTCATCGACGCGTTTATTGTATCATTCCATATAGTTATTGTCAATCCTGTTGCAATGCGCAGGTAATTGAAATTCTCGTTGATTGCCGCCTGAGACAGGCTTCTTCCGATTCGAAGGAACGATTGCAGGGCATCGTGGATGCCTTCAAAATTTCTAAGAAATAGGACCGTGGATTCCTGCAAAATCCAATGCAATTCTCCTTTCTTTTTCCCAGCCTATCGCCTATAATGAAGCTAGAAACCTAGCCTCTCCTCTATGATTTATGCAAGAAAGGAAGATCAGCGATGAGCATCAGCAGCATCTTGAGCGGGTTGAACAGCTCGATCCGCACATATAATACCAATAGTGCTTCTTCGGCCAGCAGCATCCAGAAAATCGCGACGGGCTCGAAGTATCCCAGTGCCGCGTATGGTCCTGCCAGCTATGCCATTCTCCAGCGCACGTATTCGAACATCGGTGCGACGAATCAGGCGAATGCGAACACGCAGAATGCCAACGCCATGCTGAATACGGCGGCGGGGGCAGCGGGCAATACGGTCAGCATGCTGACGAGCCTGCGCTCGACGCTCCTCAATGCGGCGAATGACACGAACAGCGATGTCGATCTCGCGACGTTGCAGAAGGGCGTTGACCAGACGATTTCCGGAATTGACGAAAATGCCGCAACGGCGACATACAATGGCAAGCAGCTTCTCGATGGCAGTCAGTCCATCAATGTGCAGGGCGTTGATGGGTATACGAATGTCAAGATTGGCAACCTCACGTCGCAGGGCCTCGGTCTGACGGACAGCGAGGGCAAGAGCACAATCAACCTGACGGACAAGAGTTCGATTTCCTCGGCACTTGACAAAGTTGATGCCGCTCTCAACACGGCGCTCGATCAGACGACGAGCATTGGCGCGGCACAGCAGGGCCTCGGCTACCAGTCGTCGAACCTCACGACGCAGGCTGAGAACCTCTATGACACGGCCAGCACCGAGGGCGACACGGATATCGCGAAGGAAGCGACGAATCTCGCGAGCAGCAACACGCTCCAGCAGACGGCGCTCTTCGCCATCAAGCAGGGCCTCCAGAACTTCAACCAGTCTGTCATGGGCCCGCTCGGCGGCATCAATAACCACAGCCGCGGGGCAGCTTTGAAGATGCTGTCGTAAGCATCAAAATAAAAATCAAGGATACAAAAATCCCGTCCGGCGCGATGTCGGACGGGATTCTTTATATCAGGAAACGAAATCAGAAAATATCCTTCGCAAGCACGATGGTCTCGTCGCGGTTCGGGCCGACGGAGACGATGCCGAGCTTGATGTTCGTGACTTCGGCCATGCGCTCGAGGTACTTCTTGGCTTTCTCAGGCAGGTCTTCGTACTTGCGGACCTTCGTGATGTCCGTCTTCCAGCCTTCGAACGTCTCGTAGACCGGCTCGACGTCGGCTAAGATTTTCAGGCTGGCCGGGATTTCGTTCAGGAGCTCGCCTTTGTACTTGTAGCCGACGCACATCTTGATCTCGTCAAAGCTGTCGAGGATGTCAAGGCGCGTGACGGCCATGTAGTCGATGCCGGAGAGGAGCCCTGCGTAGCGGACGACGCAGGCATCGAGCCAGCCCGTGCGGCGCGGACGGCCCGTGACGACGCCGTACTCGTGGCCTTCCTCGCGGATCTTGTCGCCGATGGCGTTGAGCTGCTCCGTCGGGAACGGGCCTTCGCCGACGCGCGTGCAGTACGCTTTGACGATGCCGACGACCTTGTCGATCTTCTTCGGTGCGACGCCAGCGCCGACAGTCGGGCCGCCAGCGACAGGATGCGAAGCCGTGACGTACGGATACGTGCCGTAGTCGATGTCGAGCATCGTGGCCTGTGCGCCTTCGAACAGGACTTTCTTGCCCTTGTCGATTTCGTCGTTCAGCAGGGCAATCGTGTCGCAGACATACGGGCGCAGGCGGTCAGCGTAGCCGTTGTATTCCTCGAGCATCTGATCGTAGTCGAGCGGCTCGTGGTCGTAGAGCAGCTTGAGTTCGCGGTTCTTGATTTCGAGGTTTTCCTTGAGGCGCTTTGCGAATTCTTCTTTGTCGATGAAATCGCAGACGCGGATGCCGATGCGGTTGTCGCGGTCGACATAGCACGGGCCGATGCCGCGATGCGTCGTGCCGACTTTGTTCTTGCCACGCGCTTCATCGCCGAGGCCGTCCATCAGGCAGTGATACGGCAGCACGACATGGGCGCGGTTCGAGATGCGGATGCCGGAGAGGTCGATGCCGCGTTTTGCGAGGCCGTCCATCTCTTCGAGCATGATTTTCGGGTCGAACGCGACGCCGTTGCCGACGATGCAGAGCGAGCCCTTGTAGAGGATGCCGGACGGCATGAGGCGCAGCTTGTAGTCCTGGCCGTCGACGACGACGGTGTGGCCGGCGTTGCTGCCGCCCTGATGGCGCACGACGATGTCCGCCTGCTGTGCGAGGTAGTCGACAATCTTGCCCTTGCCCTCGTCGCCCCACTGGGTACCGGTTACTACGACAGTAGACATAGTGAAAACTCCTTTGATGTAGGTTCTAAAAAACGATTACAGGCCGAAACGTGCGAAAATCATATCGACGTTGCGGAGGAAATACTTGTAATCGAAGCAGTTGTCGATTTCTTCCTTTGAAAGATACTTCGTGATGTCAGGGTCGCTTTCGACGCTCGTGCGGAAGTCCTTGCCTTCCATCCAGCGCTTCATGGCGTTGCGCTGGACCCACTTGTAGGCGTCTTCGCGGAGCACGCCCTTGTCGACGACGGAGAGCAGGATGCGCTGGCTGTAGATGAGGCCGCCCGTGCGCTCCATGTCGTGGAGCATCTTTTCAGGATAGACGAGCAGCTTGTCGATGATGTCCGTGAGCTTTGCCGTGCAGTAGTCGAGGTTGATGGACGAATCCGGCAGGATGACGCGCTCGACGGAGCTGTGGGAGATGTCGCGCTCATGCCAGAGCGTGATGTCTTCGAGCGCCGCGACGGCGTTGCCGCGGTTCAGGCGCGCCATGCCGCTGATGCGCTCGCAGTTGATCGGGTTGCGCTTGTGCGGCATCGCCGACGAGCCCTTCTGGCCCGGGGAGAAATATTCCTCGGCTTCGCGGATGTCCGTGCGCTGGAGGTTGCGGACTTCCGTCGCAATCTTTTCGAGCGTCGAGGAGCAGATGGCAATCGTCGTGACGAATTCGGCATGACGGTCGCGCTGGATGACCTGCGTCGCGAGGCGCACGGGCGTGAGGCCGAGCGCTTTGCCGACCATTTCCTCGATTTTCGGGTCGATGTTCGAGTACGTGCCGACAGCGCCCGAGAGCTTGCAGACGGAGACGGTCTTCTTCGCATGCTCGAGGCGGTCGATGTCGCGCTCGATTTCAGCGCTCCAGAGCAGAAGCTTCAGGCCGAACGTCATCGGTTCGGCATGGATGCCATGCGTGCGGCCGATGCACGGCGTGTGCTTGAACTCGACGGCGCGGCGGCGCAGCACTTCGAGGAACGCTTTCATGTCCTTGATGAGGATGTCGCAGGAATCGCGCATCATCATGCAGTAGGCCGTGTCCTTGACGTCGCTCGACGTCAGGCCTTTGTGGACGTATTTCGAGTCATCGCCGACATGCTCGGCGACGTTCGTGAGGAACGCGATGATGTCGTGGTGCGTGACCGACTCGATCTCGTGGATGCGGTCGACCTCGAACGCGGCCTTGGCGCGGATGTTCTTCGCGGCTTCCTTCGGGATTTCCCCGAGCTCTGCCATCGCATCGCAGGCGGCCATCTCGACGTTCAGGATCTGCTGCCATTCGTTCTCGATGGACCAGAGGTGGCCCATCTCGGGCCGGGTGTAACGTTCAATCATGTTTTTCGGTTCCTCCTTGCAAAATCGCGCGGCGAATGCCGCCGAAACCAAGACACGAAAAAAGAACTCAAACGGCGGTTTTTCCGGCGTCTTGAGTTTGGAGAAAGATATGTGATTCCCTGAACCATTATACTATTTCGTATGTTGCATTGTCAACGAAAAGGACAGGCGTCCGTGCTTGAAATCTGTTGGGGAACATGGTAAAATCAGATATGAAAAACGGCCGATGTTCGCACGTCGGTTCCGCTGATCCAATTTTGAGTTGGGGCGTCCGTTACATAGTGAGCGCGGTTAGGTGTTACTTACGTAACAGAGCCAGGCTCGCCACAAGCAACTGCAAAAAGCCAGCACAAGGGCTACTTCTTCGTAAGTCGTCATGGGCATCACCTCCCCGGAACGGGGAACCGACCATCGGCCAAGAAGATGATAGCATATTGCTGGCTTTTTTGCACGCGAAAATTATGATATAATCGCAGGCAGACAAAAGAAACGAACGTATAGAAAGGTTTTCAATTCTATTTATGGAAAGCAAACAGAAGAAAGCATTTTTGCTGGTTTA
>ONJV01000044.1 GCA_900318215.1 uncultured Veillonellaceae bacterium | reverse complement strand
GCCCGAGGCGCGGAACGCCGAAAAATCATGCGTGCCAAGGATGACATCGAGCGCGGCCTGCATGGCGGCGATGTCGAGCGGACGGCGGATGTACCAGGCATAGCGCGCCGTCATAGGATTCGGCGTCTCGCCTGTCTGTATGCGGTAAAGATAGGTTTTCGATGTCGCCGAGTGGCGCGCGGAAAATTCGCGGTCGGCTTCCCACGCTTTTTTGATCGTGATGTCAGCGGGCAGCAGGCTGTTGACGGCCCGTGCGATGCGGTCGGTCGGGATTGTTCCATCCGTAAAGAAGTTCACGACCTGCCCATACGCATGGACACCCGCGTCCGTACGCCCGGCCGCCGCGAGCTCGATGCTGTCGCCGAAAATCGTTTCGAGCTTTTCCTCGAGCACGTTCTGCACGGCGATGATCGGCGGCGTCTGGCGCTGGAAGCCCGCATAAGCCGTGCCATCATAGGCGACCTGAAGCGCGATGTTGCGGCGGCGCGCCTTCATCATCTCTTTGTGTTCTTTCTTCATGTATCAGAGAAATCCTTTCGGGAACAGGATGGCAACGGTCGTGAGTGCGACGATCAGCACAGCCGTCGCGCCCCAGGCCATATAGTCGAGCGGCGCAAAGCGCAGTTCCTTCATCTGCGTGCGGCCGATGCCGCCGCGATAGCAGCGCGCCTCCATCGCCATCGCGAGTTCGTCGGCACGACGGAATGCAGAAATAAAGAGTGGCACGAGAATCGGCACGACGTTTTTGAGGCGATGCAGGATGCTGCCCGTCAAAAAGTCCGCGCCGCGCGACTGCTGCGCTTTCATGATCTTGTCCGTCTCCTCGATGAGCGTCGGCACAAAGCGCAGGGCAATCGTCATCATCATCGCGAGCTCGTGCGCGGGCACGCCGATGGATTTGAGCGGCGAGAGAATCGCTTCGAGCGCATCCGTGAGCTTCAGCGGGCTCGTCGTGAATGTCAGGAGCGACGACAGCAGCAGCAGCAGCGCGAGACGCAGGCAGATGAAGAAGCCGCGCACGAGCCCTTCCCAAGTCGCCGTGAGAATCCAGAGGTGAAAGAGCGGCCTGCCATCTGCGCTGAAGAGATGAATCAGAAACGTGAACAGGATGATCCACCAGAGAGGCTTCAGCGAGCCAATCTGCGTCTTCATCGGCACGCGCGAGACGACCATGCAGCCAAATGTCAGCAGTGTCAGCACGAGATAGGCGACGGGCTGGTCAAAGACAAAGATGGCGATGATCAGGAAGAACAGCACGGCGATCTTCGTGCGCGGATCGAGCCGGTGCAGCACGGAGTTGCCCGGAAAATACTGGCCGATCGTGATGTTATTGAGCATCGTTCCCCCTCCTTCCTTTCTTCATTTTCAGTGCCCGCTCGATGGCGCGGGCCGCCTGCTCCGGCGTGCGTGCGAGCAGGTCGTCTGCCGTCAGCGGCACACCAGCGGACTGGATGCGCGTCAAAAGCGTCATGAGCTGCGGCGGCCGCAGACCGGCCTTGGCGATAGTTTCCGCCTGCGGAAACACTTCGGCCGGGCTGCCGGAAAGCAGCATCTCCCCCTGCCGCATGACGACGACGGTATCCGCAAGCTGGAAGATGTCATCCATATTATGCGAAACGAAGATGATCGTCGTGCCTTCCTTGCGGTGCAGCTCCCCGATGGTTGCCAGCAAATCCTTGCGCCCCTTCGGGTCGAGCCCTGCCGTCGGTTCGTCGAGCACGAGATATTTCGGCCGGAGCGCCAAGACGCCCGCGAGCGCGACGCGACGCATCTGCCCGCCCGAAAGCTGGAACGGCGAGCGGTCACGATACGTTTCGAAATCGAGGTGCACGAGCGCCATCGCCGCGCGGACGCGCTCCTCGACCTCGGCTTCGTCACAGCCGAAATTGCGCGGGCCGAACGCGATGTCCTCGAAAATCGTCTCCTCGAACAGCTGGTGTTCGGCATACTGGAACACCATGCCGACGCTGCGCCGTGCGGCCAGTGCCTTCGCCTTTTCCGATTTTCCCTTTGGCGAAAGATTGACGCCATCGACGATCACCTGCCCTGACGTCGGCGTCAAGAGGCCGTTGAGATGTTGGAGAAGCGTCGATTTGCCAGAGCCCGTATGCCCCGCAATCGCGACGAATCTGCCTTCCTCGATGGAGAGCGTCACATGCTGGAGCGCCTTGCGCTCGTAGGGCGTGCCCGGCATATAAGTATAGCTGATGTCCTGCAGTTCAATCGCCAAGAGGCGCGCCCCCTTTTTCTGCATACCCTGCTGCCGCGCCAAGCGCCTGCACGAGGTCGTCTTCCGTCACGATGGCCTGCGGCAGGTCGATGCCGTTCACCCGCAAACGTGCGCCGAGTTCGACAGAAAGCGGCACGTCGAGGCCGAGCTTCTGAAGTTCGTCTGCCTTTGCAAAGACTTCGCGCGGCGTGCCATCCATCGCGAGATTGCCATGATCGAGCACGATGATGCGATCGGCGGCCGCCGCTTCTTCCATGAAATGCGTGATGTAGACGATGGTCTTATGCTGCTCTTTGTGAAGCTGCTTGACGACGGCCAGGATTTCCGCACGTCCCTCAGGGTCAAGCATGGCCGTCGCTTCGTCGAACACGAGACATTCCGTCTGCATCGCGAGCGCTCCGGCAATCGCGATGCGCTGCTTCTGCCCGCCTGAGAGCAGGTGCGGTGCGAACGAACGGAACTTCGTCATGCCGACGACAGAGAGCGCCTCATCGACGCGGCTCCGGATTTCCTTCGGCGGCACGCCGAGATTCTCCGGGCCGAATGCCACGTCATCCTCGACGATGGCGGCGATGAGCTGGTTGTCGGGATTCTGGAACACCATGCCGACCTTCTGCCGGATGCGCCAGACCTGGTCGACATTCTGCGTATCCATGCCGTCGATGCGGCAGACGCCGCTCGTCGGCAGCAGCAGCGCGTCGAGGTGCTTTGCAAGCGTCGACTTGCCCGAGCCGTTCGAGCCGAGCACGGCGACAAATTCTCCCGCCTCGATGGAGAGCGAGACATCCGTGAGCGCCCGGTGCTCGTTTTCCTCGCCCGCATGGTAGACATGCGAGAGGCGGTCGAGTTCTATGAGAGCCATAAACATTCTTTCCTTTCGTAGTTACAGCCCTTATTATACGACAGAGTACGGGTTTGGTAAAGTTTGATAACAGATGATGTTGACGATCTTTTCTACGCCCGCATAAAAAACAATCATGAATCTCAATCTACGTGCTTGTGAGACTCCCTCAGTCAGCTTCGCTGACAGCGCCCTCTGAGAGGGAGCCTTTCCAGACAGAAAAAGCCGCCCGCTCCAACGTGTGGAGCGGGCGGCTGGTATCTCGTTGAGATTACACGAGCTCGATGATGACCATCGGAGCTGCGTCACCGCGGCGGTTGCCGAGCTTCAGGATGCGCGTGTAGCCACCCTGGCGGTCGGAGTATTTGCCAGCGATTTCGTCGAAGAGCTTTCTCACGACATCTTCATCAGCGAGGGATGCGATTGCCTGACGGCGGGCGCTGAGGTCGCCACGCTTTGCGAGCGTGATGAGCTTGTCAGCGAACTTGCGGAGCTCTTTTGCTTTTGCTTCCGTCGTCTCAATGCGTCCATATCTGAAGAAGGAAGTGAGGATGCTGCTGAAAAGTGCCTTGCGGGCGCCGGAGTTCCGGCCTAATTTTCTGTAGCTCATTTGTTTCCCTCTCTTACATCTTATTCATTGTTTTCCATCAGAGATAAACCGAGGTCTTCGAGTTTCTTCTTGACCTCTTCCAGCGACTTGCGGCCGAGGTTGCGGACCTTCATCATGTCTTCCTCCGTCTTGGCCGTGAGGTCAGCGACGGTGTTGATGTTGGCGCGCTTGAGGCAGTTGAAGGAACGGACGGAGAGGTCAAGGTCTTCGATCGTCATGTCGAGAACCTTCGAGGACGTATCCTCTTCTTCCTCCGGGAATGTCGATTCCTCTTCTTCCACCTCTTCCGGAAGGCCATCCATGTTCTGGAAAAGTTTCAGGTGCATGACGAGAATGCCTGCTGCCTTCGACACGGCTTCCTCCGGGCGAACGGAACCATCCGTCCAGACTTCGAGGATGAGCTTGTCGTAGTCCGTGACGTTGCCGACACGGGTATCCTGCACCGTGTAGTTGACGCGCTGCACCGGAGAGAAGATGGAGTCGATGGGGATGACGCCGATGGTGTCATCCGGCTTCTTGTTCTTGTCTGCCGGCACATAGCCGCGGCCGCGCTCGACGGTCATCTCAATCTTGAGCTTGCCGTCTTCGTTGAGCGTCGCGATGTGCAGGTCCGGATTCAGGACTTCGATGTCAGCGTCGCAGATGATGTCTGCGGCCGTGACTTCCTTCTCGCCTTCGACATCGATGCGGATGACCTTCGGCTCGCTCCCCTCCATCTTGAGGCAGAGCTGCTTGAGGTTCAGCACGATGTTCGTGACGTCGTCGCGCACTCCTGGAATCGTGGAGAACTCGTGGAGCACTCCCTCGATGCGGATGGAGGTCACAGCGGCGCCTTCCAGCGAGGAAAGCAGCATACGGCGGAGGCTGTTGCCGAACGTCGTGCCATATCCACGCTCGAGCGGCTCACAGATGAACTTGCCGTAGCGGTTGTCATCGCTGATTTCCGCTATCTCGATCTTCGGTTTTTCGATGTCTATCATCTGGTAGAAACCTCCTCAATAATTCTATGCACAAACGCCATGATTATTTGGAGTACAACTCGACGATAGCCTGCTCATTCACAGGGACATCGATCTCGTCACGGTTCGGGAAACGCGTGACCGTGCCAGCAAGATGCTCCTGGTCAGCGTCCAGCCATGCCGGAGCGGAAAGCGAGTTGTTCGTCTCGCGCAGAGCCTTGAAGAACGCATTCTGCTGGCTCTTCTCAGCGACAGCGACGACGTCGCCGGCGGAAACGAGCGCGGACGGGATGTCGACGCGCTTGCCATTGACCGTGATGTGGCCATGACGGACAATCTGGCGTGCCTGCTTGCGCGTGTTCGCGAGGCCGAGGCGGAAGACGACGTTGTCGAGACGGCGCTCGAGGAGGCCGAGCAGGTTTTCACCCGTGACGCCCTGCATCTTCTTTGCCTTTTCATAGTAGCCACGGAACTGCTTCTCGAGCACACCGTAGATGAATTTTGCCTTCTGCTTTTCCTTGAGCTGCGTGCCATACTCAGAAACCTTGCGGTTCGTACGCTTCGGCTGACGCTTGGACTCCTTGGAACGGCCGATGACTGCCGGCTCGATGCCGAGCGCACGGCAGCGCTTCAGGGCTGGGACTCTATCAATTGCCATAAGTTACTTCGCACCTCCTGATCAGACTCTTCTACGCTTCGGCGGACGGCAGCCGTTATGCGGAATCGGCGTGACGTCCTTGATCATGTTGACCTCGAGACCCGTAGCCTGGAGGGAGCGGATTGCTGCCTCGCGGCCGGCGCCCGGGCCCTTGACGTAGACTTCGACCTGCTTCAGGCCATGCTCCATCGCTGCCTTTGCGGCCGTCTCTGCTGCCATCTGTGCAGCGAAAGGCGTGCTCTTGCGCGAGCCACGGAAGCCGAGGCCGCCAGCGCTTGCCCAGGAAAGTGCGTTGCCGCTCTTATCGGTCAGAGTGACAATCGTATTATTGAACGTAGAGCTGATGTGCGCTACGCCGTATTCAACGTTCTTGCGAACCTTTTTCTTCGTGCGGACTGCTTTCTTAACTGCCACCAGTTAACCCTCCTTACTTAGTCCTTCTTCTTGCCTGCAACAGCCTTTTTCGGGCCTTTGCGCGTGCGGGCATTGTTCTTCGTGTTCTGACCACGGACAGGAAGGCCGAGACGGTGACGGCGGCCACGGTAGCAGCCGATATCAACGAGTCGCTTAATGTCCATCTGGCGTGCGCGACGAAGGTCACCTTCGACGACAACGTTCTTATCGATGGCATCACGAAGTTTTACCACTTCGTCCTCCGTGAGGTCGCGGGTACGGGTATCAGGGTTGATGCCCGTCTCAGCGAGCAGGTTCTGGGACGTCTTCAGACCAATGCCGAAGATATACGTCAAAGCAATTTCGATTCTCTTGTCACGGGGTAAATCTACACCGGCAATACGTGCCATAAGTAAGCACCTCCTTCTTTAATGATTAACCTTGTCTCTGCTTGTGCTTCGGATTCTCGCAAATGACCATGACACGGCCCTTGCGCTTGATGATCTTGCATTTCTCGCAGATACGCTTGACAGACGGTTTGACTTTCATGTGTTCCATGCCTCCTTTTCATTCTTGCGCTGTCAATTTGCTATTCTATCATTTTTTCCGTCGCTTGCCTAGGGGCAATCCGAAAATTTTTCAAAAAAGTTCTTGACAGCTCCAGCTTATTTGAAGCGGTACGTGATCCGGCCGCGCGTGAGGTCGTACGGCGTGAGCTCGATCGTGACCTTGTCGCCCGGGAGGATGCGGATGAAGTTCATGCGGATCTTGCCGGACACATGCGCGAGGACCACATGGCCGTTTTCCAGCTCGACCTGGAACATCGCGTTCGGCAGTGCTTCCAGGACTTTGCCCTCGACTTCGATTACATCTTGTTTCGACATGGTGACTCTCCTTACTTCATTTCTATGGCAATTCCGTTGGGCTCGCGCAGACACTCGAAAGCGCCTGCGCTTTTTGTCTGCCATGCCCAACAACTGTAATCACATAAGGAAAACTGCCGGGAATCCGGCAGCTTTCCAAAGTCTCGCGCCTCTGCGGCGCTTTTATCTGACCGATGGCTTCTCTCCATCTGGTTTTCAGCCTTTCAGCGTCTCGATGAGATCTGCCGTGACCTTGTCGATGGCCTGGCGGCCGTCGACTTCGGTGTAGACGCCCTTCTTCTCGTAGTACTCGATGAGGGGCTTCGTCGAAGCCTCGTACACGGAGAGGCGGTTCTTCATCGTCTCTTCCGTATCATCGGCACGCTGGAAGAGCTCGCCGCCGCACGCGTCGCAGACGCCCTCTTTCTTCGGAGGGTTGAACTTGACGTGATACGTGGCACCGCACTTCTTGCAGATCCGACGTCCGACCGCGCGCTCGATGAGGTCGCTGGCAGGGACGCTAATGTTCAGGACGCGCGTGAGCGAAAGGCCGAGGTCCTTGAGAATCTTCTCCAGTGCATCAGCCTGGTCGACCGTGCGCGGGAAGCCATCAAGGATGAAGCCCTTCTTGCAGTCGTCCTTCGCGAGGCGCTCGCGGACGATGCCGATCGTGACCTCGTCCGGCACGAGCTTGCCGTCATCCATGAAGGACTTGGCTTTCTTGCCAAGCTCCGTCCCCTCCTTGATCGCTGCACGGAACATGTCGCCCGTGGAGATGTGGGGGATCTGGAACTTCGCTTTGAGCTCGGCCGCCTGCGTGCCCTTGCCGGCACCCGGAGGGCCCATCAATAAGATATGCATGGATATACCTCCTTATTTCATGAACCCTTCATAGTGCCGCATGACCACCATCGCCTCGATCTGCTTCATCGTCTGCAGCGCGACGCCGACGACGATGAGCAGGGCCGTTCCGCCGAAATAGACGCCCTGGATGTGGGTGGCTGCCGCAATCATGTTCGGCAGCACGGCGATGAACGCGAGGAAGATGGAACCTGCGAGCGTGATACGAGTCATGACATGATCCAGATAATCCGCTGTCGGCTGTCCCGGACGGATGCCTGGGATGAAGCCGCCGTATTTTTTCAGATTCTCTGCCATATCCGATATCTTTACAGTAACCGCAGTATAGAAGTAGGTGAAGAAGACGATGAGCAACACATAAAGCGTTGTCTGCAACGGCGTCCCCCACTCCAGATAACTGGCAACGGTCTTTACCCAGGGTACATCAATGAACTGGGCAATGGTTACTGGAAACATCAGCACGGATGACGCAAAGATGATTGGGATGACACCCGCTGGATTGACTTTCAGCGGAATGTGGCTGCTGTGGCCGCCAAAGGCTCTCTGGCCGACCACGCGCTTTGCGTAGGAAACGGGAATCCTGCGGAAGCCGGTCTCGATATGCACCACGAACATGACCATCGCGATCGCGATGACTCCGAAGAGGAACACCGAGAAGTAGCTGATGGTGCCGGCTTGTACATAGTGGTAGATGGTTCCGATATTCTTCGGCAGCGCGGCGACGATGCCGGCGAAAATGATGAGGGAGATACCGTTGCCCACACCTTGCGCCGTAATCTGCTCGCCGAGCCACATGAGGAAGATCGTCCCGGCCGTCAGCGTGATCGCGATGATCAGGATGTTGACCGGATTGGGATTGAGGATCGCCTGCTTGAGGCCGATGGACATGCCGACGGCCTGGAAGAAAGCGAGGACGACCGTGAGGTAACGCGTGACCTGGGTGGTTTTCTTGTGCCCTTCTTCGCCTTCCTTACTCCACTGTTCGAGTGTCGGGATGACAACGTTCAGCAGCTGGATGATGATCGCAGCATTGATGTAAGGCGTGATGCTCATGGCAAAGATGGAAAACTTGCTGAATGCACCACCGGAGAACAGATCCAGGAGGCCGAAGAGGTTGCCGTTCTGGAACAGCGCTTCGAGCGCCGTCGGGTCAACCCCCGGAACCGGGATGTGCGTCCCCATCCGGAAAATGGCGAACATCACCAGAGTAAAGATGATCTTCTGCCGGAGTTCCGGAATCTTGAAGATGTTCGCAAGGGCTGAAAACACCTCAGATCACCTCAACTTTGCCGCCAGCAGCCGTGATTTTCTGCTCAGCGGACTTCGTGAAGCCGTTGGCACGGACCGTGAGCTTCTTCGTGAGCTCGCCGTTGCCGAGCACGCGGATGCCGTCCTGAACGTTCTTCAGGATGCCGCGCTCGACGAGTGCCACCGGATCGACCGTCTCGCCGTCTTCAAAACGGTTCAGCGTCTCGACGTTGACTTCTGCGTACGTCTTTGCCCAGACGTTCTTGAAGCCGCGCTTCGGGAGACGACGGTAAATCGGCATCTGGCCGCCTTCAAAACCCGTTCGGACGCCGCCGCCAGCGCGGGAGTTCTGGCCCTTCATGCCGCGGCCGGCCGTCTTGCCGTTGCCGGAGCCGAGGCCGCGGCCAACGCGATTGCGAACCTTGCGGGAACCCTCTGCGGGAGCAAGTTCATGTAATTTCATCTAGTGCACCTCCTGCCCTATCAGTCTGCGATTTCTTCCACCTGGATGAGGTGCTCCACTTTGTGGAGCTGGCCACGGATCGCAGGATTGTCCGGAAGCTCGACCACGGAGTTGATCTTTCTGAGGCCAAGGGCACGCACCGTCTTGCGCTGCGTCTCCGGATGGCCGATCAGGCTCTTCTTGAGCGTGACTTTCACTTTTGCCATGTTCCTGCCTCCTATCAGCCTAAGATCTCTGCGACCGTCTTGCCGCGGAGCGCTGCGACGTCCTCAGCACGCTTCAGGCTCTTGAGGCCCTCCATCGTTGCGCGGACCATGTTGTTCGGGTTCGCGGAGCCGAGGCTCTTCGTGAGGATGTCACGGATGCCAGCGAGCTCGAGCACGGCACGTGCCGGGCCGCCAGCGATGACGCCAGTACCTTTGGCTGCCGGCTTCAGCATGACGCGGCCAGCACCGAAGATGCCGATCATCTCGTGCGGAATCGTGCGGCCATCGAAGAGCGCAATCTCGCAGAGATTCTTCTTCGCATCTTCGACGCCTTTGCGGATGGCTTCGGGGACCTCGGCAGCTTTGCCGAGACCGACGCCGACCTTGCCCTTCTTGTTGCCGACGACAACGAGGGCGCTGAACGAGAAGCGACGGCCGCCTTTGACGACTTTCGCAACACGATTGATGTATACAACTTTTTCCTCGAACTCAGGATTTTCGTTGTCCATGTTTCTAGCCATTCATTTACCTCCTTTGACAAAGTCTTTAGAACTTCAGGCCAGCTTCGCGCGCTGCTTCAGCGAGCGCTGCGACACGGCCATGATAGACGTAACCACCGCGGTCGAAAACGACTTCCGTGATGCCCTTCTCGAGCGCACGCTTTGCGATTTCGGCACCGACAGCCTTCGCTGCCTCGATGTTGCCGCCGTAGTTCTCGAAACCCTTGTCCTGGGAGCTGGCAGAGACGAGCGTGACGCCCTTCTCATCATCGATGACCTGCGCATAGATGTTTGCGAGGCTGCGATAGACGTTGAGGCGCGGGCGCTCAGCGGTGCCTGCGATATGGTTGCGGACTCTCAGATGACGTTTCTGACGAGCCTTGTTCTTGTCTGCTTTCAGAAGCACTATGGTCACTCCTTCCTCATTTAGAGATTATTTTTTGCCCTTCGCGCCGGCTTTGCCTTCCTTGCGGCGGATATGCTCGCCAGCGTACTTGATGCCCTTGCCCTTGTACGGCTCAGGCTCACGGAAGCCGCGGATCTCGGCAGCAATCTGGCCGACGAGTTCCTTGTCGATGCCCTTGACCGTGATGGCGTTGGCCGACGGAACGTCGAACTCGATGCCCTTCGGCGGCTCGACGATGACCGGATGCGAGAAGCCGAGCGAGAGGTTGAGGTTCTTGCCCTGCTTCTGTGCGCGGTAGCCGACACCGTTGATCTCGAGGCTCTTGGAGAAGCCCTCCGTCACGCCGACCACCATGTTGTGGATGAGCGAACGGGAGAGGCCATGGAGAGACCTATGCGTCTTATCGTCGGAAGGACGTGCCACTTTGACGACATTGTCCTCGACGGTTACTTTCATTTCCGGATGGATGTGGCGCGAAAGCTCGCCTTTCGGGCCCTTGACCGTCACGAGGTTCTCCTCGCCGAGCGTCACCGTGACGCCAGCGGGAATCTCGACCGGTGCATTACCAATTCTTGACATCTGTACACCTCCTGACTACAGTTCCGATTACCAGACGTAAGCGATGACTTCGCCGCCGAGACCGGCTTTGCGAGCCTGCTTGTCGCTCATGATGCCCTTCGACGTGGAAATGATGGCGATGCCGAGGCCGCCGAGCACGCGCGGGAGCTCATCATGTTTCGCATACTGGCGAAGGCCGGGCTTCGAGATGCGCTTGATACCGGAGATGACCTTCTCGCGGTTCGGGCCGTATTTCAGCGAGACCGTGAGGACGCCCTGCTTGCCGTCCTCAGCGAAGGTGTAGTCATTGATGAAACCCTCTTCTTTGAGGACTTCGGCGATCGCGTTCTTGATCTTCGAAGCCGGGATTTCAACCTTTTCGTGGAACACAGAGTTTGCATTGCGCAAACGCGTCAACATATCTGCAATAGGATCAGTCATTACCATGAATCGATATCCTCCTTTCAATCAATAAACAATTACCAGCTGGCCTTCGTGACGCCCGGGATGGCGCCCTTGTAGCTCTGCTCGCGGAAGCAGATACGGCACATCTGGAACTTGCGCATGTAGCCATGCGGACGGCCGCAGATCTTGCAGCGGTTGTACTCGCGCGTGGAGAACTTTGCGGGTTTCTTCCACTTTTCAACCATAGACTTCTTAGCCAAAAGTAGTTCCTCCTATCTGCTGATTTATGCTTTGAACGGCATGCCCATGAGCTTCAGGAGCTCGCGAGCTTCCTCATCGGTCTGTGCCGTCGTGACGATGACGATGTTCATGCCACGGATCTTGTCGATCTTGTCGTACTCGATTTCCGGGAAGATGAGCTGCTCTTTGAGGCCGACAGCGTAGTTGCCGCGGCCGTCGAAAGCCTTGTCCGAAACACCACGGAAGTCACGGACGCGCGGGAGGGCGACGTTCATGAACTTGTCGAGGAACTGGTACATGCGGACGCCGCGCAGCGTGACCTTGCAGCCGATCGGCATGCCTTCGCGGAGCTTCCAGGCAGCGAGGGACTTCTTCGCACGCGTCAGGAGCGGCTTCTGGCCGGAGATGATCGTGAGGTCGGAAACGGCGCTGTCAAGAGCCTTCGGGTTGCCGACGGCTTCGCCGACGCCCATGTTGATGATGATCTTCTCGATCTTCGGAAGCTGCATGACGTTCTTGTAGCCGAACTTCTCCGTCAGTGCGGGGACAACTTCCTTCTGGTATTTTTCCTGTAATCTATCCACTGATTCTCCTCCTTCCTTCGATTATTTCGTCTGGTCGATGACTTCGCCGCACTTCTTGCAGACGCGGACGTTCTTGCCATTGACTTCCTTGTGCGCGACGCGGGTCGCCTTGGAGCAGGCCGGGCAGACGAGCATGACCTTGCATGCGTGCATCGGGGCTTCCTTCACGAGGATGCCGCCCTGCGGAGCCTTGACGTTCGGCTTCGTGTGGCGCTTGACCTTGTTGACGCCTTCGACGACGACTTTGCCTTTCTTCGGCAGGGCCTCGATGACCTTGCCCTGCTTGCCTTTATCCTTGCCGGAGAGGACGACGACCGTGTCGCCTTTCTTCACGTTCAGTTTTGCGAGTGACAAAATAGCACCTCCTAAATCAGAGAACTTCAGGAGCCAGGGAGACGATCTTCATGAAGTCCTTATCGCGGAGCTCTCTCGCCACCGGTCCAAAAATACGGGTTCCACGCGGGGTCTTGTCGTCCTTGATGAGGACGGCTGCGTTCTCGTCGAAACGGATGTAGGAACCGTCTGCACGGCGCAGGCCCTTGACGCTGCGAACGACGACGGCCTTGACGACGTCGCCCTTCTTGACCGTGCCGCCCGGCTGTGCGGACTTGACGGCTGCGACGATGATGTCGCCGATGTTCGCATACTTGCGGTAGGAGCCGCCGAGCACGCGGACGCACATGATTTCCTTCGCGCCGGTGTTGTCACCGACCTGCAGGATCGTTTGCTGCTGGATCAATTGTTATACCCTCCTTTGCAAGTTTTTGTTTATTTCGCACGCTCGATGACTTCGACAACTCTCCAGCGCTTGTCTTTCGACAGCGGACGCGTCTCCATGATGGAAACCTTGTCGCCGACATGCGCGTCGTTGTTCTCGTCGTGAGCCTTGAATTTCACCGTGGTCTTGACGGCCTTCTTGTAGAGCTTGTGCTGCTCGAGTTCCTCGACAGCCACAACCACCGTCTTGTCCATCTTGTCGCTGACAACCTTGCCAACCTTCGTCTTGCGTACGTTTCTTTCGCTCATTCGAGAGCCTCCTTCCTTCTGCATATCAATCTTCTGCGCTTACGCCTTGATTTCAGCTTCGCGCTGGATCGTCTTGATGCGGGCGATCGACTTCTTCACGTCCTTGATACGCGTCGGGTTCTCCAGCTGGCCCGTGGCATGCTGGAAGCGGAGGTTGAACAGTTCCTCTTTGAGCGAAGCAAGTTTCTGGTTGAGTTCCTCAGCGCTGAGTTCGCGAATCTCCTTAGCCTTCATTTGCTTCACCGCCCTCTGCATTCTTCTCTACAAACTTCGTCTTGATCGGGAGCTTGTGGCCGGCGAGGCGCATAGCTTCCTGTGCGATCTCCTTCGTGACGCCGTCCATCTCGAAGAGGACGCGGCCCGGCTTCACGACGCAGACCCAGTACTCCGGCGAGCCCTTGCCGGAACCCATGCGGGTCTCGGCCGGCTTTGCCGTGACCGGCTTGTCCGGGAAGATCTTGATCCAGACCTGGCCGCC
>ONJV01000304.1 GCA_900318215.1 uncultured Veillonellaceae bacterium | reverse complement strand
GTGGGGAGCGACTCTATCTGTCGGTTGGTATACCAATGAGTCACAAATTTCAATCCACGCTCCCCGCGTGGGGAGCGACTAAATGTCTTTGCCCGTTGTCGTATCGGCGATAATTTCAATCCACGCTCCCCGCGTGGGGAGCGACGAGTCTTAGCGCTTTCGAATCTGCTATCGTTGAATTTCAATCCACGCTCCCCGCGTGGGGAGCGACTTACGTCCGTCTTTGCTTGCGTATTCGCGAGACAATTTCAATCCACGCTCCCCGCGTGGGGAGCGACGGCCGGTGTTCTGTGTCTGATAGCTGCTTGCTTCACAAACACTTTTGCGCGAACCGGCGATGCGCTGATTTTTGGTTACCATATCACGCCCTTCCAGCAGACGTTCACTTCATGTTTGATAGACCTTCGCGCTAGAAGATGAGCGTTCCTTCTGCGGGGTATGATGTCTTGGCACCAACGTGCTCAATCTTTCCTGCGTAATTGTTTCCAAGCTTGTAAAACCGCAGACTGTCTTTCTTTTCGTCGATGAGCCCTATGAGCTGATGCTTGACCTGCTCGTATTGAGCATTATCCAGCAGGCATTCAAATACGGAATTCTGCACGCGCTGGCCGTGAGCGACACAGCATTTTGCCACTTTCCGCAGACGGCGGCTGCCCGCTGGATCTTCTGTATTGACATCATATGTGATGAGTACGAGCATCGTTTTCCCTTCTTTCTGTCCTGCTCCGCAAGATTCCGGAATGATTGGCTCATTTCCAAAGAAATGCTGGATACTCCGAGAGGTCTCCCCGGATCGTCCGTGCGAGCAGGAGGGACTGCGTATAAGGAACGAGGCCCCACGCAAGCTTTTCCTCTAGGAACGGGTGCGTGATGGTTTCCCGCTTCTTCTCCTGCCATGCGCTGAGAAATTTTTTGCGTCCATCTTGCGTGAGCAGGACGGCGCCATCTTCCTGCGTCTCAAAATCAGACGCGCGGATGATGCGGTTGTTGATCAGCGTGAGGACAAAGCGGTCTGCAAAGATGCTGCGCAGTTCTTCCATAAGGTCGAGCGCAAGCGATGTCCTGCCAGCGCGATCGGTATGGAGGAATCCGACATAGGCATCGAGGCCGACGCTTTCCAGCGCGGATGCACAGTCATGCGCCAACATCGTATAGGCAAATGACAGCAGGGCATTGACGGGAGAATCCGGCGGTCGCTTGACACGCCCATGAAAAGCGAAATGCTCCTTGTCCTGCAAGATGAGCTCCCCGAAAACAGAGAAGTAGGCATGGGCTGCATTTCCCTCGATGCCGCGCAGGTTATCGGCATCTTTGGCCTGACGTGCCTCCCGGATGCTTCCCGCCATCTCTTGGACAGCTTCCGAGACGGCCTTTTCATCGATGCTCATCCGATGGTCGCGAAGCGCACGTGCCAAGAGGACGCGGCTGTTATGCAGCTTCCCCGTGATGAAATCCCGAGCAAAGCTGCACCGTTCAGCCTCTCCATCAGCCAGTCGATATTGCCGGCGGCGCAGGAGGACATTTCCCCGGCTCTCTCCGGAAACTCTTGCGAGAAACCTGCCATGCGGCGTGCAGAAAGCAAGGCCGATGCCGCGATCTGCGCACGCCCCCATGAGCGCCGGACTCGCACCTTTGTAGCTGAATGTCACGATGTTTTCGAGCGTCTGGAGCGGCACTTGGCCGAGCTTTTCTTCCCCTTGCCAGACCACGACGTTTTCATTCTGCAAGGACAGGTATGCATCCTCTGTCAGAATGAAGAGGGTGTTGAGCAGATGGCGCATCTCATGCCTCCTCTCCCAAGCGACGTTCGTAATAAGCCGCAACGTCCCATTTCTTGTAGGCACGCGGCAGGCAGACAGGCTCGAGCGAGCAGGCATGGCAATGCTTCGCCGGTTTGACCCGCGGCGTATAGCCCCGCCGTGCATAGTCGTGCATCTCGGAAAATGCCTTCTGCACGTCTGCCCGCAAGGCCGCATCGAACGAGACCTTCTCGCGTCGATGGATTTCATCGTAATAGAGGCAGCCTTCCGGCACATCGCAGCAGAGCATCTCCTCCAAGCAGATGGCCTCTGCACACAGCTGAAGAATATCTGCCGGGCCGTCTTTCGGCTTCCCTTTCTTGTACTCGACGGGATACGGTGTCCAAGCACCTTCCCATCCATGAAGATGTGCCCCT
>ONJV01000136.1 GCA_900318215.1 uncultured Veillonellaceae bacterium | reverse complement strand
TACACGAAGAACAACGTGCTTCTCCAGGCAGCTCAGTCCATGCTCGCACAGGCGAACCAGAGCAGCAGCTCCGTTCTCAGCCTGCTCCAGTAATTCACGGAATACTGGCACATCCCGTTCTCCTCGGGATTTCAGCAAGCTCTCAAAAGAGACCCGCATCGCGGGTCTCTTTTTTTGTGAAGAGCCTCCCTCTTAGAGAGAGCCTGAGTTTGCTGGGGAGTTCCTTTTTTCTTGATACACTGCTATAATAACAATAAAGTGTATCAAGACAGCAAGGAGGTCACACGATGAAACGGATCGACCGGATCTTTGACTTCATCCAGGAGCAGTCATCATCGTTCACAAAGGAGACGCTGCCGGAACGGGAGGGGCTCGATGCGCAGGAGATCGCCGATGCGCTGGGCATTCTGCGCAATAATGTCTCGAAGGAGCTCAACGAGCTCGTGCGGCTCGAGAAGGTCGTGAAGTTCGGCGGTCGGCCTGTGCATTATTTCAGCCGCGAAGCGCTTGAGCAGCTCTATGGCGTCGTGCTGCCGGCCGGGCCGGTCGTCTATGAGAGCTTCGATGATTGCAAGCGGTCGCTCGCGGTCGAGAAGAAGGAAGTCGAGCCGTTTGACGCGCTGATTGGCGCGCATCGGAGCCTCAAGCGGCAGGTTGAGCAAGCGAAGGCCGCGATTCTCTATCCTCCTGACGGACTGCACACGCTGATTGTCGGCCAGACGGGCGTCGGCAAGACGCTGTTCGCGCATCTGATGTTTGCCTATGGCAAGACAATGGGGCGCTTCGCAGATGATGCGCCATTTGTGACGTTCAACTGCGCGGATTACTACAACAACCCGCAGCTGCTGCTCTCGCATGTCTTCGGCCATATCAAGGGCGCGTTCACGGGCGCGGACCAGGCGAAGGCCGGCCTCGTCGAGGAGGCCGACGGCGGCGTGCTGTTCCTCGACGAGATTCACCGTCTGCCGCCTGAGGGGCAGGAGATGATTTTCTATTTCATGGACACGGGCACGTACAACCGCCTCGGCGAGACGACGCGTTCGCGCAAGGCGAAGGTGCTGATCATCGGCGCGACGACGGAAGACCCGAAGTCGGCGCTGACGAAGACGTTCGTGCGCCGCATCCCGAATATCATTGCAATCCCGACGCTCGCGTCGCGCTCGCTCGGCGAGAAGCTCGACATCATCAAGATGCTGTTCACGGACGAGGCACAGCGCGTCAAGAAGCCCATCCGCATCAGCGTCGAGGCCGTCAAGAGCCTGATTGGCAGCATCGGCACGGGCAACGTCGGCCAGCTCAAGAGCAACATCAAGCTGCTCTGCGCACAGGCGTTTTTGAATGGCATCGACAACCCCGAGTACATCGAGGTCGATTTCCGCATGCTGCCGCAGGCGGTGAAGAACGGGCTCCTTACGCTCTCGGCGAACCGGCAGGCGCTGACGGAGCTTACGAAGTACCTCGCGGAGCCGCTCGTCGTCGAGCCGCCCGGACGTCGCCGCCTGCGTACGGGCGACAGCGCGCAGGACCAGCAGGCGTTCAACCTCTACCGCGTCGTCGAGGACAAGGTCGAGCTGCTGAAGGGCGAAGGCATCAGCGACGACCTTATCAAGCAGATTGTCGCAACGGACGTCAATGTCTACATCCGCCAGCTCTACGACAAGCGCGACAGCATCGCGCTCTCGACGCGCGACCGATTGCTCAAGATTGTCGACGAGCCGCTCGTCGATTTTTCCGAGCAGATTTCGCTCTTCGTGCAGAAGCGGCTGAATCGCAGCTACCGCGACCGCTTCCTCTATGCGTTCAGCCTGCATCTTTCGGCGTTCCTCAAGCGACTGAAGGACAAGGAAGTCATCCCGTACTCGGAAATCGCGGGCGCCATCGAGCAGGATTCGCTCTACTACCAGGTCGCGCTCGAAATCAAGACGCGCATCGAGCACCACTACCATGTGACGGTGCCGCCGACCGAGGTCGAGTACATCGCGCTGCTCTTGGAATCGGCCGAGGACGACGACCTCGAAGAGAAAGTCATCATCCTCGTCGCGATGCATGGTGCCTCGACGGCGAGCTCGATGGTCGAGGTCGCGCAGAAGCTCTTCAACACGCAGGACACGAACCTCATCCCCATCGACATGCCGCTCGACAAAGATCCGCAGAAAATCGCGAAGGACGTCATCACGATGCTCAGGGGTATGAACTGCCGCCAGGGCGTGCTGATTCTCGCCGACATGGGCTCGCTCGTGACGCTCGGCGCGGAAATCCGCGAAAAGCTCCAGATTCCCGTGCGCACGCTCGACATGGTCTCGACGCCGCTGATTCTCGAGGCCATGCGGAAGGCCGACATCGTGGGCATGGATCTCGAGAGCATCTATGAGTCGCTGCGGAGCTTCCGCGGCTACGAGGCCGTCGATTCCGAGGACGTGCCGATGGAGCGCACGGAGGACGGACGTCAGGAGGCCGTCGTGACGATTTGCTCGACGGGCAAGGGCGCGGCTGTCAAGCTCAAGTCGCTCGTCGAAGACGTGCTGAAGGGGACGGGCAAGAACATCGCCGTGCTGCCCGTCGGCCTCGTGCAGCTCGAAGACCATATCCGCGAGCTCGAAAACACATACGCCGTCCGCGCGGCTATCGGCATGAAGAAGCCGGAGCTGCCGGTGCCTTTCATCCCGATTGAGGAATTCGTCGGCGGGTCGGGCGAGCAGCGCCTGCTCGAGCTGCTGCGTGCCAGCGTGTCAGCCGCAGGCCATACGCTCGCGGCCCAGCGCGTCGAGGAGGGGCAGAAGAGCATCGTCGTGCGCCGCCTCTGCGAGGAATCGCTGACGAAGTTCCTGACGTACCTCAATCCATCGAAAATCATGGACAGCCTCATGGAGTTCGACCGCATCGTCGAGCAGGAGGTCGGCAAATCGTTCTCGAACCCCATCCGCATCCGTATCATCGTGCACTGCGGCTGTGCGCTTGAACGCGCCGTAACAAGAACGCCGCTCGTCTATGAAGACAGTAAAAAAGATATTGATACACAAAAACTTGCTGCGATACAAAAGGGCGTCAAAGTTTTCGAGAATGCGCTGAAGCTCCATTTTTCCGACGATGAGCTCTATTTTATGGCAAAAATGATTTAAAACAAGAACGGAATACGCAAAAAGAAAAATACACTGTCTCGAAGAAATTTTGAGACAGTGTATTTTTGTTTTCTATCGGCGTGCATTTTCTGAAAATTTGCGTATCACTTTCTGACAGAAGTGTATCAAGAACAAAAACGTCGTATCAATAATTGTTATGTCTTTTGAAAAATGCGGGCGGAGATGTACCGGATTCCGCGTTTTCAGACAACTTCCAGAAAAAGAAATTTTGTTGATACACAAAGTTGGCACGCATCTTGCAATATAAAGGGGTGTCATCATAAAGAAGCCGAAGGCAACTTAGAATCCCGAAGGAGGGAAAGCGAACATGTTTGGTATTATCGTTGGTACGCATGGTCTTTTCGCAAAGGAGCTCCTGAAGTCCTGCGAGATGATCTGCGGCGAACAGAAGAATGTCCGCGCTGTCACGCTCGTTCCGGGCGAAGGCCCTGACGACGTCGTGAAGAAGTACGAGGCAGCCATCAAAGAGCTCGATTGCGATGGCGGCGTGCTGTTCCTCAACGACCTGTTCGGCGGCAGCCCGTACAACGCTGCCTGCCGTCTCGTCATGACGAACGACAAGTACGGCATCGTGACGGGCGTCAACCTGCCGATGCTCATCGAAATGACGAGCGCGCAGCTCGTCGATGACGGCTCGGATATCCAGACGCTCATGGCAAAGGCGGTCGAAGCTGGCAAGAACGGCACGCAGACGTTCCATTCCAGCCAGATTGCAGAAGACGAGGAGGATGATCTCTGATGAACATTGTATTAGCACGTATTGATGACCGTTTGATTCATGGCCAGGTTGCCACGGTCTGGTCGAAGGCAACGAACTGCCAGCGCATCATCGTCTGCGATGACGATGTCGCAAACGACAAGATCCGCGCAACGCTCCTGAAGCAGGTTGCACCGGCTGGCATGAAGAGCCATGTCGTCACGCTCGACAAGGCCATCCGCGTCTACAACAACCCGAAGTATGAGAACGACCGCTGCCTGCTGCTCTTCACGAAGCCGGCATCCGTCCTCTATCTTGTCGAGCATGGCGTTGACATCAAGAGCGTCAACATCGGCGGCATGAGCTTCCACGAGGGCAAGAAGCAGGTTTCGAGCGCTGTCTCCGTTGATCAGGAAGACATCGATGCTTTCAACAAGCTCCACGAGAAGGGCATCGAGCTTGAGGTCCGCAAAGTCGATACGGACAAGAAACAGGATATGATGGACCTTCTCAAGAAGGCATAAAAAAGGCATCAACGGGCGGCCGGAGGGCCCCGGCTGCCCGTTTGGGGGATTTTCAGGTAACAATAAAATTGGAGGGAAACAATCATGGAACTTAGCGGTATCCAAATTATCCTCATCTTTATCGTGTCGGCCATCGCCGGCATGGGCTCTGTGCTCGATGAGCTGCAGACGCATCGTCCGCTCATCGCCTGCACGGTCACGGGTCTTATTCTTGGCGATATGACAACTGGTATCATCATCGGTGGTACGCTTGAAATGATCGCACTCGGCTGGATGAACATCGGCGCGGCTATGGCACCGGATGCGGCGCTCGCGTCGGTCATCTCCACCATCCTCGTCATCGCCGGCCATCAGGACATCGCCGCTGGTATCGCCATCGCGATGCCGCTCGCAGCTGCTGGCCAGGTGCTCACGATCCTCTGCCGTACGCTGACGGTCGTGTTCCAGCATTGGGCTGACGGCTTCGCAGAAAAGGGCGAGCTCCGCGGCATCGACCTCTGCCACCTCGGCGCTCTGGGCATCCAGGCGCTCCGCGTTTCCATCCCGTCCACGCTCGTCGCGATGTACATCGGCACGGGCGCTGTCCAGGCCATGCTCGATGCCATCCCGCAGGTTGTTACGGGCGGCCTCCAGGTCGCTGGCGGCTTCATCGTCGTCGTAGGTTATGCGATGGTCATCAACATGATGGGCGCGAAATACCTCATGCCGTTCTTCTTCCTCGGTTTCGTCGTCGCTGCGTTCACGACGTTCAACCTCGTCGCTCTCGGCGTCATCGGCCTCGTGCTCGCGATTGTCTACATCCAGCTCAACCCGAAGTATGCAGCTGTCGCTGCTGCTCCGGCGGCCTCCTCTGGCTCTTCGGATGCTGACGACGATCTCGACGATGAACTCGACTAAGTGGCAGGAGGTATAGAATCATGGAAAAGAAACTGACGTCAAGCGATTTCTTCTGGGCGTTCATTCGCTCGAACTTCCTGCAGGGCTCCTGGAACATGGAACGTATGCAGGCTCTCGGATATGCATTCGGCATGGTGCCGATCCTGCGCCGCCTCTATGAGGGCGAGGAACTCAAGAAGGCCATGAAGCGCCACCTCGAGTTCTACAACACGCAGCCGTTCGTCACGGCTCCAATCATCGGCATCACGGCGGCACTCGAAGAGAAGCGCGCCAATGGTGCTGACATCCCTGACGGCGTCATCAACGGCATCAAGGTCGGCATGATGGGCCCGCTGGCCGGCGTCGGCGACCCGATTTTCTGGGGCACGCTGCGTCCGATTACGGCGGCTCTCGGCGCATCGTTCGCGCTCTCTGGCAGTATTCTCGGCCCGATCATCTTCTTCGTGCTCTTCAATGCCATCCGCCTCTGGGTCCGCTATTATGGCATCAAGTACGGCTACACGAAAGGCACGGACATCGTGCAGGATGTGGCTGGCAACAAGCTCCAGAAACTCACGGAAGGTGCTTCCATCCTCGGCCTGTTCGTCATGGGCGCCCTCGTCAACAAATGGACAAGCGTCAACATCCCGGTCGTTGTCTCGACCATCACGAATGCGAAGGGCGAGACGGTCGTCACGACGGTGCAGACGATTCTCGACCAGCTCATGCCGGGCCTCGTTCCGCTGCTCATGACGTTCGCCTGCATGGCTCTGCTGCGCCGCAAGGTCAATGCGATCTGGATCATCTTCGGTCTGTTCGCCGTTGGCATCATCTGCTACGCACTGGGCATCATGAACGTAAAATAAATCGGATTCTGCATGGCGCGGGTGCGCCGTGCTTCGGAGAAAGGGGCCTTATGGCTCCTTTTTTCGTATTCCGGTTCCAAGGTGACCGGCAGGCCTTTACTTTTGCTCCCGGATTCCTTCTGACTGACAAAGACGCCGATCAGCTCCAGCGGGCTGTAGCTTGTATATCTGGAGTTATCAAAATCGTCGTCTTCCTTGATCAGGATATTGTAAAGCGTCTCACACTCGTTGGCTGTGGAGAACCGGCCGTTCAGATAGCTCGCTACGTTTTCCCCTTTCACCTTCACAAGCCGGCCAACCGTTCCCAGAGACAGCGAACCGTTCAGCAGCTTGTCCACGATCCCGCTCTGCTTGAGCTTCTCCTGGTAGCGCTGGTAGAC
>ONJV01000041.1 GCA_900318215.1 uncultured Veillonellaceae bacterium | reverse complement strand
GCGGTCTGCCGGTATCTCGTGACGACGCAGGTCGGCGCGCGGTTCGGGACGGTGTTCCCGTTCGGCACGCTGACGGTCAACACCGTCGGCAGCTTCCTCATGGGGCTCGTCATGGGCGTGCTCTTGCTGCTTGCCGAGCAGCAGCAATTCGCAGCCGGTCCGTGGAAGCTCCTGCTGACGGTTGGCTTTCTCGGCGGCTTTACGACGTTCTCGTCGTTCTCGATGGAGACCATGACCCTCGTGCGCGGCGGCAGCACGGCTCTCGCCGCGCTGAATATCCTCGCAAATCTCATCCTCGGCTTCGTCGCTGTGACGGGCGGACTCGTGCTTGGGCGGATAATCGTGCGGGGATGAAAGTTTCTTCAAAACTTTACAAAGTCGTTCCTTGAAAACAAGGGGCGGCTTTTTTATAATGGAGAAAACGAAGGGAGACGGGAGATATGCAGACGAAGGAACTCCATGTGACGCCGGAGACGATGATTGCGGCGGTGTTTGAAATCGCGCACGAGAACAAGGCGGATTCGAAGTATGCGGAGGTGGCGGAGCGGTTCTTTGCGTTCGCGTCATCAAATGCCTGTGCGGGCAGAGAGGCGATGCAGGCGTCGCTGCTTGAGCATTTTTACGCGCTCGGCAAGGACGAGGCAACAGCGTGGGTGCTCGGGCTCATCGAGGAGGCGCATACGACGCAGGAGGACGTGCTGCGGCTCGTCGCGCAGGTGTTCGAGAAATACGGCGACCATACAATCCGGCTGGCATAAAAAAGGCGTATCTTTCGCACCTGCGGAAGATACGCCTTTGATGTTGCATGGTTGTACAGGGGACTTATTTAGGGATGTTTCACGTGGAACATTATTCTTTTCCGACCATCGCCTTTGCGAGTTTGACGGCTTTGACGCCGTCGCTGGCGTAGGCGTCGGCACCGGCGGCGTCGGCGTAGTCCTGGGTGACGGCGGCGCCGCCGACCAGGACTTTGGCGCGGCAGCCGGCTTCGTGGAGTTCCTTGATGACTTTGTCAATCTGCACCATCGTCGTCGTCATGAGGGCGCAGAGGCCGACGATGTCGGCGTCGTTCTCGATGGCGGCGCGGACGATGTCTTCGCTCGGGACGTCTTTGCCGAGGTCGACGAGCTTGAAACCGGAGTTCGCGAGCAGCGCACCCGTGATGTTCTTGCCGAGGTCGTGGACGTCGCCTTTGACGGTCGCGATGACGACGGTGCCTTTGTCGGCCGTGGCGGCGGCAGGGATGAGTTCTTTGAGCTTGTCAAACGCCGTGCGCATGGTTTCGGCGGAGAGCAGGACCTGCGGCAGGAAGACGCGGCCCGCGCCGAAGTCGACGCCGATGTCGTTCATGGCGGCCGTCAGGGATTTTTCGGTGATTTCGTTGCTGTCGTGGCCTTCTTTGAGTGCGCGCTCGACGAGGCCCGCGACTTCGTCTTTTTCGCCGTCGATGACGGCCTGCTTGATGGCTTCCATGACGGGGAGGTCGGTGACTTTTGCGACAGCGGCTTTTTTCGGCACGGCGAGGTTTGCGGCGTTCTTGCTGAATTCGATGCCGTTCGGATCGGTGCCGAGAAGCGCGTTCGCGGCCATGAGGGCGTCCTGCATCTTTTCGTCGTAGGGGTTCATGATCGGCGCGTCGAGGCCGCCCGCGAGGCACATGGCGAAGAACGTGCTGTTGATGAGCGGGCGGTTCGGCAGGCCGAACGAGATGTTCGAGAGGCCCATCGTCGAGGGATAGCCGAGGTGCTCGCGGTAGAGGCGCAGCGTGCCCAAAACTTCGCGGCAGGCGTTCTTGTCGGCCGAGACGGTCATGACGAGGCCGTCGAGCAGGAAATCGCCTTCCGTCAGGCCGTACTGTTTCGCGTGTTCAAGGATGTACTGCACGGCTTCGAAGCGCGCTTCGGCGGTCTTCGGCACGCCTTCTTCGCGAATCGGCAGGCAGAGGATGGCCGCGCCGTATTTTTTCGCGAGCGGCAAAAATTCCTGGATGCGATTGTCTTCGGCGGAAACGGAGTTGATGAGCGCACGGCCCGGGTAGGCGCGCAGGCCCGCTTCGAGCGCCCGCGCATCGCTCGTGTCGATGACGAGCGGCGCGTCGGTGATCTGGGCGATTTCGCGCACGGCGCGCTCCATCGCGGCCGCCTGGTCGATGCCGCCGACGCCCATGTTGACGTCGAGGAGGTTCGCACCCGCCTTGACCTGGTTGACGGCTTCTTTTTTGACGGAAAGCAACGAGCCTTCTTTGATTTCAGCGGCGAGCTTCTTGCGGCCCGTCGGGTTGATGCGCTCGCCGATGAGGCGCGGCGGCAGGTCGCGGTCGATGGTCACGGTGCGGCTGCGGCTCGCAAGCTTCAGCATGCGGCGGCTGGTATCACGCTTTGGCTCGGGGAGGCCGGTGACGTTTTTGACGAGTTCGCGGATGTGCGCGGGCGTCGTGCCGCAGCAGCCGCCGAGGTAGGTCGCACCCGCCGCAAGGAGCTTCGGGCCGTACGTGCCGAATTCTTCGGGGCCCATCGGGAAGCAGGTCTTTCCATCTTTGAGGAACGGCATGCCCGCGTTCGGCTGGACGCTGATGGGGGCGCGGCAGTTCGCGGCGAGCGTCTCGACGACGGGGATGAGCTCTTTTGGGCCGAGGGAGCAGTTGACGCCGATGATGTCGGCGCCGAGGCCGTCGAGGATGACGGCGGCAGACTGCGGGTCGGTGCCCGTGACGGTGCGGCCGTCTTCGCTGTAGGAGAGCTGGCAGACGACGGGGAGGTTCGTCGCGTCTTTGGCGGCGAGCAGGGCGGCGCGCATTTCCTGGATGTCGATGCAGGTCTCGATGATGAGCAGGTCGGCACCGGCATCGGCGAGGGCGGTGGCCTGTTCGTGGAAGGAATCGTAGGCTTCTTCAAAGTCGAGGTCGCCGAGCGGCTCGATGAAGCGGCCAGTCGGGCCCATCGAGCCCGCGACGCGCGCGGTTTTACCAGATTCGGCGATGGCGGCTTTCGCGATGCGGACGGCGGCGGCGTTGAATTCCTGGACGCGGTCTTCGAAGCCGTAATGGTCGAGTTTCAGGCGGCTTGCGCCGAACGTGTTCGTCTCGATGATGGTCGAGCCAGCGGCGAGGTACTGGAGGTGGATGTTTTTCACGACGTCCGGCGCGATGACGTTCATCTCCTCCGGGCAGGCACCCGGCTTCAGGCCGCCGGATTGCAGCATTGTGCCCATGGCGCCGTCAAAAAAATAAATCATAAAGGGGGCTCCTTTCGATATGTGAGATACGGTGGTTGGTTCGAAGGTTTGTTCGTGCTCGAAGAGATTTTGCGAGGCTCGGGCGGGAGCCCCGGATGGGGGGCAGAGGGGAGGCTCGGACGGGAAGGGAATCAGATGAGGAAGAGCGAAGCCTCTACGGTCTATTGACGAGCATTTTTTATACCGCAGCCCCCCTCATTGAGGGGGGACGGGCCGCGTGAGCGGCGGGGGGAGTAGTAGGATGCTGGAACCTAGCAAGAATGCAGACGATGCTAAAGTCCTTAGCAACGTTCCGCATACTTGTTTGTCTCTAGCCCCCAACTACTCCCCCAGTCAGCTTCGCTGACAGCCCCCTCTAGAGGGGGCCTGCCCCCATAACTTCATGACATTGGGGCTGGCAGGGGGTTCGGACGGTTATTTTATGGCTCTCGACGGGCAATCGACTTTTGTACACGCCGCGCACCCTTTCGCCGTCGCGTGCTCTTTCTTCCCCGCTTCGACTTTATACAGTCCGATGATGGCGGTGATGCTTTTCCTCGGCACGAGCATGAGGCTGTCGGACAGGCCGACGCCGATTTCTTTGGCGTGGCACGTCCGTATCATTTCGGGTTGCTGGTCGAGTGGCCAGTCGCCGTAGCCGGGGGAAAATCTCCAGCGCATGCCGTAGCCTGCGCGTGCCATCTGCGGGGCGATGGCTTTTTCCATGCCGTCGGCGATCTGCTCGACGGCGGTCGTGGCGGCGGCGTCTAAAAGGACGCTCGATGCGTATTCGCCGCGCTGGAATCTTGCTGTGACTTCGTCCTCGATGGCTTCGCCGACGGTGGCGGAGAGCAGGATGACTTTGTCGCAGCCCGCGAGGTGGGCGCCGATTTTTTCGCCCTCGATATGGAACGGCGGCTCGGCGGCGACGGTCTGAGTCTGGCAGTCGTAGTCGTAGAGGGTCCAGATGCCGCGCGGCTCGGCGAGCAGCAGGCCGTCTTCGCAAGCGTCCAGAATCATCTGCTCGTCGAAGTCTTTCGCTTTCATGAGGCCCGCGTAGCGGCGGGTTTCTTTCGGGTCAATCTGCAAGAGTGGAGCATGATAGACAGGCATGGGCAGGCTCCTTTCCGTTCAAATGTTCCACGTGGAACATTTTCTTTGCCGGGGAGTGGATTTTTTTGTTGCAATCGCCTATGATAATAGGTAGAGAGTTTTCTGTTCGTTGTTACAAGGTAACAACTATGTTACCAAGTCTAGCAGGGAAATTCAAGTGTTTCTGTATCATCGGACACACGATACAGATATTTTCAAAGGGGTGACCTTTTTGGCAAAGATTTTGGCAATCGCGAACCAGAAGGGCGGCGTGGGGAAGACGACGACGTCGGTGAATCTCGCGGCGTGTCTCGCGGTGAAGAAGCAGCGCGTGCTGCTCGTGGACTGCGACCCGCAGGGGAATGCGTCGAGCGGTTTCGGCATCCAGAAATCGGAGCTCGATGCGACGATCTACGACGTGCTGCTCGGCGGCAAGACGGTGAAGGATGCCGTGCAGCACACGGACTACGGCGTCGATGTCGTGCCCGCGAACATCAATCTGGCGGGCGCGGAAATCGAGCTCGTTTCGGCCATGTCGCGCGAGACGCGGCTCAAAAAGGCGCTCGACGTCGTGCGCGATGACTACGATTTCATCCTCATCGACTGCCCGCCGTCGCTCGGCCTGCTGACGCTCAACGCGCTCGCGGCCGCCGATGCCGTGCTGATGCCAATCCAGTGCGAGTTCTACGCGCTCGAAGGTGTCGCGCAGCTCATGAATACGCTGCAGCTCGTGCGCGACAATCTGAATCCGGGCCTCGCCGTCGATGGCGTCGTCATGACGATGTACGACGGCCGCACGAAACTCGCGCAGGACGTCGTCGGCGAGGTCAAGAAGAATTTCGGCGACATCGTCTACCATACGCTGATTCCGCGCAACGTCCGCCTCTCGGAGGCGCCGTCGTATGGCCAGCCCATCATTTTCTATGACAAACATTCGACGGGCGCGCGGGTCTACAAGGAACTGGCGAGGGAGGTGCTGAAACGTGAGCAATAAGCATGGCGGCCTCGGGGGACAGGGCCTCGGGGCACTCTTTGGCGGCAGCGCGCATGTCGCGGCGGGCGCGGCCGTGCCGGAAAAAGATCGCGTGCAGGAACTCGCTGTCGCGGACATCCGCGCGAACCGCTACCAGCCGCGCACGGATTTCGACGAGGCGGCGCTCGAAGACCTCAAAGCCTCGGTCGAGGCGTATGGCGTGCTCCAGCCCGTGCTCGTGCGGCGGCTGCCGGAAAGCGAGGGCGGCGAGGGTCATTTCGAGCTCATCGCGGGCGAGCGCCGTCTGCGCGCGGCAAAGCTCGCGGGCCTCGCAAAAGTCCCGGCCATCGTGCGCGAATACAGCGACGCCGAGACGAGTGAGATTGCTCTCATTGAGAACCTCCAGCGCGAAGACCTCAACCCGATGGAAGAAGCGCGCGCCTACCAGAGCCTCATCGGCAGCTTCGGCCTGACGCAGGACGAGATTTCAAAAAAAGTCGGCCGCAGCCGCTCGCATATCGCAAACTTTTTGCGCCTGCAGAAGCTCGACGAGAAAGTGCAAGACTACGTCGCGAGCGGCACGCTCTCGATGGGCCAGGCACGCCCGCTCGTCGCGCTCGAAAGCCACGAGCTCCAGCGCAAAGCAGCCGACTACATCCAGGAGCACGAACTCACGGCGCGCGGCTGCGAGGCCCTCGTGCGCAAGCTCGCCGAAGACCCGACGCTGCTCGACGTAGCGGAGGGCGAAAACGGCGGCGCACAGACCGTCAATGCCGACGGCGGCACGCCCGAGCTCCGCGCGACGATGGACCGCCTGACGGAATACTTCGGCACGCAGGTCAAAATCAAGCGCGGCAAGAAGAAAGGCAAAATCGAAATCGACTACTACGGCGACGAAGATCTCGAACGCATCCTCGAACTGCTGAAAGGGGGAGCAGGGAGCACGGCCGCTTCGGCACCTCTGAGCCCCGAAGAAGCCGAGGCGGAGAAGCAACGGAAAATCGAGGAATTGCGGAAGTTTTCGACACAGGGGTTCACGGTGTAAACAGAAAGAACACACAATCTTCAGCCTCCCTCTTTGAGGGAGGGGGACCGCGAAGCGGTGGTGGGAGTCCCCTGTACAGAAAAACAATCAGCACATTGCTCTCTTCCGCGGGTGCGAATCAAAAAGCAACGTCTGAGGGCGTGCGCGTACCGACGATAAGAAACAACGTACAAATTGTCAAGACCTGCAGGCGACTCCCACCTGGCGCTGCCGCGCCTGTCCTCCCTCAAAGAGGGAGGCTTACTCACGGCGGCGTATGGTGTGGAGATCAGCGACGCCGGACGTCAGCGGCTGGCCATCGAGAAGCAATCGCCGTCCGCCATCCAGGACAGCCTCATGGGAGCGACGGCGGGGGACATCGAGATTCTGGATACCATCGCGCCGCCTGAGAATGAGGGCCCAATCTTCTTCCTCACGGATGACAACTGGGCCGAAGTCGATTCGCTTGCCTGCAACATGGAGACCATCGAGCGGTATATTTCGGGTTTTCTGGATGACCCGAAAAATACGTGGGATTCGTGGAACGTCGGGAATCTCGGCAAGGCGCTCAATGCCTACAGCCACAAGCAGCACGACGCCATCCTCACGGGAAAGGACACGTATCTCCAGAGCATCCAGGATCGCTTTGACATGATTGACGGCAGCCATCAGAGCAGTATGGTGAACAAGCTTCGCTCCCTCGTCGGCTCCGTCCGCCTATTTCAGCCAGTCGATGGCCGTCTACAGCTACATGAAGGAAATGAACCGCCAGTCGCAGGACCTCTCGCTCGTCCAGAAGATGCTCGGCACGCAGGACGAAGCTGAGACGAAGACCGCGCTCGGCAACATCCAGAAGAAGACCTCGCTCGAAGACGGCCTCGCGGCCTACCATCGCGACCACGGCATCGTCCACCTCATCGAGGCCGACCGCCCGGCCGAGTACCAGGGCCCGCTGAACTACGGCATCCGAAAGGACGGCACCATCGTCGAACGCCCGAACGAAGAACTCCACAACAGCGCGATTGGCTACGATTGGAGCGCCATCATGAAGCAGTATCTTGAGGCGCATCCAGAACTCGAGGGCATCATCAAATGACCCGATTGTTCCACGTGGAACATCTTTACATCGCCCCGCATCCGTGCTATCCTGATACGTGATGGACGGTATTTCTCAGAGAGGAAACTGTACTATGAAAAAAATAGGTTTTTTAGGAGCAGGAAAAGTGGGCACGACCCTCGGCAAATACTTCGCGGAGCATTCTGTGGAAGTTGCAGGCTACTACAGCCGCAGCATTTCATCCGCCAGCGAAGCCGCCGCCTTCACGGGCTCGCGCGTTTTTGAAACGGCGCGTGACGTCCTCGCGGCTTCCGACGTGCTGTTCCTCACGGTTCCCGACGGCGCCATCCGCACGGTGTATGACGCTCTGCCAAAGGAACTCCTGCGCGGAAAAATCCTCTGCCATGCTTCGGGCGCGCTCACGGCAAAAGAAGCGTTCCCCGATATCGAAATATCCGGCGGCTGTGGCTGCTCTGTCCATCCACTCTTCGCGGTCAGCGACAAAAAGCTCGCTTATCGCGAACTCGTGGATGTTTTTTTTGCGGTCGAAGGCACTTCCGCGTGTCTGCCACAAATGACGGAGTGGCTTCGCTCGATCGGGCTCCATGCGCAGAGGATGGACGGCAGCAAGAAGCGCCTGTATCACGCCGCTGCTGTCGTCGCCAGCAACCACGTCGTCGCCCTCTTTGCCGAGGCGATGGACATGCTCGAAGCCTGCGGTTTTGACGAAACTGCGGCTCGCGCGGCCCTCGCGCCGCTCTTCCTCGGCAACGCCCGGCACGTCGCAGAAGCTGGCCCCGAAAAGGCGCTCACGGGCCCCGTCGAGCGCGGCGATGCGGCGACCGTCGAAAAGCACCTCGCGGCCATCAAGGATGAAGACGACCGTGCACTCTACCGGCTGCTCACGAAACGGCTGCTCCGCATCGCGAAAGCAAAGCACAGTGAACGAGACTTTGCCGCCATCGAAGAACTTGTTTCCAACAATTCAAGAGAAAAGGATGGTACAAAGTCATGAAAAACACGGTTGCCACGTTCCAGAAAATGAAGGAGAACGGCGAGAAAATCTCGATGCTGACCTGCTACGACTACTCGACAGCCAAGCTCGAAGAAGCCGCGGGCATCAACGGCATCCTCGTCGGCGACTCCCTCGGCAACGTCATGCTCGGACTGCCCGACACGCTCTCCGTCACGATGGAACACATGATTACATATGGCAGCTCTGTCGCCCGCGCCTGCCATGATACGATGGTCGTCATCGACATGCCGTTCATGTCGTATCAGGAATCCATCGAGCTCGCCGTGCACAACGCTGGCCGCCTCATGAAGGAAGGCCGCGCCAATGCCGTCAAACTTGAAGGCGGCGCCGCCGTCTGCCCGCAGATCCAGGCCATCACGGCCTGCGGCATCCCCGTCATGGCCCATATCGGCCTCACACCACAGTCCATCAATGCTTTCGGCGGCAACAAGGTGCAGGGCAAGAACGAGGCGCGCGCGAAAGAGCTCCTCGAGGACGCGAAGAAAGTCCAGGAAGCCGGCGCTTTCGCCCTCACGCTCGAATGTGTCCCGAAACCGCTCGCCGCACTCATCTCGAAAGAGCTCCGCATCCCGACGATCGGCATCGGCGCCGGTGACGGCTGCGACGGCCAGATTCTCGTCTATCAGGACATGCTCGGCCTGTTCTCCGACTACACGCCGAAATTCGTCAAGCACTTCGCGAACCTCGGCGGGGAGATGCAGGCAGCGTTTCATGCCTACGACGAAGCCGTCAAGAACGGCACGTTCCCTGACGACGCGCATGCCTTCAAAATGGACGACAGCGTGCTCGAACGGCTGTACTGATTTTTTGAGCGCAACAAGAACATAGAAACAGCAGCGCCCGCGCAAGCATCGAAAGAGATGCCTGCGCGGGCGCTGCTGTTTGGTTCATCCCGCGTTATTTTTTCAGCCGGAAGTGGCTGACGACTTCGTGGAGGTCTTTGGCCGCGGCGGACTGCTGCTGGCTCATGGTGTTGACGTCTTCGACGGAGCCGGAGACCTGGTCGACGGCGTTCGATACCTGCGAGGACAGCTCGGCGGTATCCTGCGCGGAGTTCGCAATCTGCTCGATGGCGCCGCTGACCTGTGTCATGGTTTCATTGACCTGACGGCTCGTCGCAGCGATGTGCTCGGCGACTTTGCGGAACGTCTCGGCGTCGGTGCCGTACTGCTCGGCGACTTTGACGAACGTCTCATACTGCGGCGTGACGGTGTCGCTGAGGAAGCCGAGGATGGCTTTGGCGTCGCCGGAAAGGCCGGCGAAAGCGGTCTGGACGGCCTGGATGGTCTGCTGGATCTTTTCGACGGTCTCAGCCGTTTCCTGCGCGAGCTTGCCGATTTCCGACGCGACGACGGCGAAGCCGCGGCCCGATTCGCCGGCGCGCGCGGCCTCGATGGAGGCGTTGAGCGAGAGCAGGTTGATCTGCTCGGCGATGCCGGAGATGGCGGTTGCCATCGTGCCAATCTGCTCGACGGTCTTGGCCTGTTCGATGGAGGCCGCGAGCTTGGTGGAAAATTCCGTGGCGAGCTTTTCAGCGGAGCGGCTGGCTTCCGTGGATTTCACCTGGACGTCCTGCGCGCGGTTCTTGATGTCGTCGGCCTGCTGCAAGCTGGCGCGGGCTTCGTCCGAAAGGGAATGGATGGCATGGCTGACGTGCTCGACGGAGGCGTTGACTTCCTCCGTGGCGGAGCTGGCGTTCATCATGGCCTCGCTGATGGAGCCCATTTTTTCCTCGATGGAGGTGAAGCCCTGCTTGAGCTGGTCGGCGGACGTGCCGAGCGTCTGGCTCGACGAGGCCATGTTGTCGGCCTGGCCCGAGATATTGTGAAGGACGCCGCGCGTGGTCTCGAACATTTCGTTCATGGCGCGGCCGAGCAGGCCGATTTCGTCGTTGCTCTTCGGCTGGTTGCCTTCGCGGGCGTAGTTGCCTTGCGCGAGGTCTTCGGCGAATTTCTGGTTGACGGCGATGCGCGTGACGTAGCTCGCGATCGTGCGGTAGGCAGCGAGCATGAGCAGCACGAGGACGATGACGGCGATGGCGATGAGGCGCCAGACGAGGCCGCGCGCCCCGGCGTAGAGCTCGGACTGCGACTGCACGAGGACGAGGCTCCAGCCCGTGTCTTTCATCGTGGTGTACGTCAGCACCTGCGTTTCGCCGTTGTCATCCTTGTACGTGGTGACGCCGGAGTCCTTCGTGATGGCTTCTTTCATGGCCGCGGCGAGGGAGGTGTTTTGTTCCTCGGTGGCATTCGCGCCTTTTTCGAGCTGCTCCTGCGGAACGCCGGCGATGTAGACGCCCTTGTCCGTGACGAGGTAGGCGTGGCCGGTTTCGCCGACCTTGATGTCGTCGATGATGTCGGCAATCTGCTTCAGAGAGATGTCGACGGTGGCGACGCCGATGGTGCGCTCGCCGCCGCCCTCGGTTTCGGCCGTGATGGGCGCTGCGAATGTGACCATGACGGTTTTGGCAGCGGCGTCAAAGTAAGGCTCGGTCAAAAACGGCTTGCCCTTGCTGGCGTTCTTGCCGCCGGTATACCAGTCTTCTTTGAGGTAGGAGCCGCTTTCCTGCACGTAGTTGAAATCGGTCTTGAGCCTGCCGTTTTCGCGGAACGTGAACGGGCAGACGAGCTCCTTGTCCGCGCGATAGGCGTAAGGCTCGAACCAGAGGCCGCCGCCGTTGGCGAGGGACTGCTCATCGAGCTCGTCGACGATGTCTTTCGCGAGATCCTCCTCGCTCTCGTCCTTGTAGTCATAGCCGGCGTTGTAGGCCATGTGGTTGCAGGCGATTTCCATCTGGTTCAGCATTTCGTGGATTTCGGCGCTGTTCGTTTTCAGCGTCTGCTGCATGCTGCTCGTGGAGAGCTCGGAAATGTCGCTGTAGCTGCTGTAGGCGGCGACGCCCGTGATGACGATGAGGCCGATGAGGATGGCCGGCAGCAGGATCAGGCACATCTTGAGCTTGATGCTGCGGAAGCTGCCGCTGAGCGTTGGCGTGGGATTGGATGGCATAGTATCACTCCTTTGTTCTCGTTTGGCTTTGAACGCATGGAATTTACTATCTATGTATTCGCCAAAAGGGGGATGGGTTCCTGCTGGAGAAAAGTGAAATGTTTTGTGAGGCGGACGGACGCAAAAAAGCGCCGCGCACGAAGGATGATTTCGTGCGTGGCGCGTGGGCCAGGCCCCCTCTAGAGGGGGCTGTCAGCGAAGCTGACTGGGGGAGTAGTTTGGTGCTGCAGCCGAGCGAACATGCAGAACGCTGCTAAGGAACTTTAAAATCAGAGCACTTCGCCGAGCTCGGGGAAGTAGGCGTCGTAGAGGCTGCCGGTCTTGTCGAGGCGGGCGTTGCGAGCCTTTTCATAGGGAGCGGATTCACCGCCGAGCTTCTGGCACGCCTCTTCGTAGCAGCGGACCTCCTCGCCCGCACACTGCATCATGTTGGCTGCCCAGCGCGCTGCGGTGTCGGCCATCCGGCCGAACAGGGATTTCTGCGCATTTTCGTTCTTCATGATGGATCAAACCTCCTTCATCAAAAAGACGATTGTTTTTTCGGACAATTCTATCTTAGCACAGCGGCAGGGAAATGAAAAATACTGCTTTGCAATCTATTGATTGGTGCAGTCTATGAATTCTTTGATGCATCTGCTATACTGGGGGAAGGAGGGATGCAGGATGACGATTCAGCAGATGACGTATTTCGAGGCCGTTGGCCGCTACCAGAACATCACGCGCGCGGCCGACGAGCTGCACATCGCGCAGCCGACGCTGTCGCTCGCGATGCAGACGCTCGAACAGGAGACAGGGCTGAACCTCCTGCGCCACGTCGGGCGCGGCATCGTGCTGACGGCGGACGGGCAGGCGCTCTATGCCGAGGTCGCGCGGATGCTCAAGGAAGTCGCGCGGTTTGACAGCCATGTCGCGGAACTCGCGCGGCGGCATCAGGATCTCAGGCTCGCGCTGCCGATGCAGGTCGGCACGGTGCTGATGCCGCTGCTGCTCGGGCAGTTCCGCAAGGCGCATCCCGAGATCCGGCTCGACATCATCGAGGCGTCGGGCACGGCATCGCTCGACCTCGTCGAGCACGAGGAGGCCGACGTCGCCGTCGTGCATGACGGCCTGCCGCGCCTGGCGCTCACGGCGCGCCACCTGCCGCCGTGGCCGTTCTGCCTCTGCGTGCGGCGCGACCATCCGCTTGCCGCGCGCACGCAGGTGTCGTTCGACGAGGCGGCCGCGCAGCCGCTCGTGCTGCTCGACGACAGCTACACCATCACGCGCCGCCTGCATGACATCGCGGCGAAAGCCGGCCGCACGCTCGACGTCCTGCACTACACGCCGCACCTCTCGACCATCTGGAACCTCGTCACGCGCGGCATCGCCTGCGGCATCATCACGGGCAGTGCCGTCCTCCCCGAAAGCGCCCTCACCGCCATCCCCATCGACGGCCTCGTCCAGCACCCCGCCGTCTTCACAAAGACCGGCCGCCAGATGACGCAGGACCAGCGGACGCTGATTGCGTTTCTGAAAGAGGCATTTCCGGCCGCGCCGACGGCATAAAACAGGCACCGCGCACGACGTTTGATTTCGTGCGCGGCAGCGGCGTTCCTCGTGCTGCCGTGGCTCTTCGTCGTGCCGCTTCTGCGCAGCTGCGTCTGGCTGGCGGCCGCCGTGCTTGTCGTCTGGATGGCCATCGGCATCTGGAAGGGTCATTATCACCGCGTGCGGCGCGTGACGACGCCTGGGGTGGGCAGTACCGCGTCGGGCCTGCGCCAGAGATTGTGGTCGTGAGCGTCGTGCAAAAGCAATGAATCAAAGAGTATTTTTCGTGCAATTCATTGTATTTTATGCGCATTTGCTGTATAATAAGGCAAAGGAGATGATTTTCATGGCTGCTGCAACGACGAATATCAGCATCCGCATGGATTCCGACTTGAAGGCGCGAGCCGATGCGTTTTTCGGAGAACTCGGCATGAACCTGTCCACGGCGTTCAACGTCTTTGTACGCCAGTCCCTGCGCGAGGGGCGCATCCCGTTTGACATTTCCCTTCGCGAGGAACCGAACGAGGAAACCATCGCTGCGATGCTCGAGGCGGAACGAATCGAAAAAGATCCGAATGTCAAAGGGTACGATGATTTGGATGAACTGTTTGCGGATTTAAAAGCATGAAAAAGACAAAATATCACGTAAAAGCAACGACCCAATTCAAACGCGAGTACAAATTAGCGATGAAACGAGGACGAGATATACAACTTCTCGATGATGTCATCGAACTCTTGGCAGATGGAAAGCAACTCGAAGAAAAATATCGAGATCATCCACTCTCCGGGAGATGGGCAGGATCTCGAGAATGTCATATCTTGCCAGATTGGTTGCTCATCACTGACGCTTTCTCGTACAGGCTCACACAGCGATTTATTCTAAATAAAATGCCATGCTCTAAAATGTTTCACGTGGAACATTTTGAAGCATGGCATTTTTGCTGCTCGAAAATTACTGTTTTTCGCTGTTCGCTTTCAGATACGCTGCGACCTGTCCTCGCGCTCCTGGCACGTCGCTGCTGTAGACGTCGAGCACGGGCGCGAGGTCGGCGTCGGGGGCGGCATCGCGCAAGACGTTCGCGCTTTCACCCGCGTCGGTGCCGCCGTGGGTGATGATGGGAAAGATGCGCTTGCCTGAGAAATCGTGGTCATGGCTGCGCACGAAGCCCTCGACCGTGCGCGGCAGATGGACGGAGGGGAAAACGGCATAAAGAACCTTCTTTCTGAAAAATGTCCTTTCTTCCATCATATCAAACGTGGCAAGAGGGCAGAGAAAAGATTGACAAACGGGCGTCTCTGTGCTACATTTATCTCAAGAAACGGAAAGAATCGTGA
>ONJV01000082.1 GCA_900318215.1 uncultured Veillonellaceae bacterium | reverse complement strand
ATTTCTCCTGCATGCTCTTTCTGCTTTTACGGACTAACTGGTTGATAGTAGGCATACATGCACCTCCTTCCTTCATTTTAGAATTTATTATTTATGAAATCTCGCGGCAAGCCGCAAGGTTTCTAACGATGGGATCCGATGAGTGCTGCGGCTGCAGCGCCGACATCGATGCCGCAGGCTTTGCCAAGCTCTTTCATCGTCGGAGCCGCCTCGACGGGAATGTCCTCTGCTTTGCAGAGCTCCCGGATGGGCTCCGTCACATGCGCGTCGGCATCGTCCGCGAGGAAGACGCGCACCGCGCGATGATTCTTGACCGCCTTCCCGACCTGCTTGAGGCCGGTGACCCGATCCGCACTCTTCAGCGTTTCAAGTGGCATATCTGTTCACCTCGAAGCTCTTGAAGTCGTGTCTCATCTCAGGCACTTCCACATAATAGCATCTGCAAAAAACAATGTCAACACGGAAATTCATGCGATTTGTTAAATACACGCTCCCTCGCGTATCAATCTCTTGCCTGCGGACAAAAATTGCGAAAAAGAAAAGGAGAACGGAATTGTTCCGTTCTCCAAACAAGAGAAAATTCGTTTTTCTTATGCGAGCGGTGCCTGCGGTTCATGACAGGCGACGAAATGCCCCGGCGCAATCTCGCGGAGCCCGGGGCTCTCGCGATGGCAGATGTCCCTCGCAACCGGGCAGCGCGTCTGGAACGGGCAGCCGGCGGGGATGTCGAGCGGGCTCGGGATTTCGCCAGGCAGCACGCTGATGTGCTGGTTCTTTTCCATATCCGTCGAGAATACGGAGCGCAGCAGCGCCTGCGTGTAGGGATGGCACGCCTGCTGGAGCTCGGCGCCTGCGATGCGCTCCATGACATGCCCGAGGTACATGATGACGACGCGGTGCGCAAAGAGGCTCACGAGCGCGAGGTCATGACAGATGAAGACATAGGCGATGTCCTTCTCCTCCTGCAAGCGCACAAGCAGCCGGATGATGCGGTCCTGTACGGAAACGTCGAGCGCGCTCGTCGCCTCGTCACAGGCAATGACCTCTGGCGACAGCGCGAGTGCCCGCGCGATGGCGACGCGCTGCCGCTGGCCGCCGCTCATGTTGTGCGGGTAGCGGTCGGTGAAATCTTCGGGGAGCTCGACCTGTCGCAGAAGCGCGCGCGCCTTTTCTTCCTTTTCATCCGCGCGGACTTCGCCGAAATTCTCGAGCGGCTCACAGATGATGTCGCGGATGCGCATCTTCGGGTCGAACGCCGCCGTCGGATCCTGGAAGACCATCTGGATATGGCGGTAGTTCTCCCGTCTTTCCTCCCCCGTCAGCTTCGTCACATCCTCACCGTGGAACAGGATGCGTCCCTCTGTCGGCGGATGGATGTTCATGAGCGTCTTGAGGAGCGTCGTCTTGCCGCAGCCGGACTCGCCGACGATAGCGACGGTCTCGCCTGCTCGCACATTAAAGGAGACATGCGAACAGGCCGTGAGCTCCTGCCCGCCGGGTGCCGGGAATTTCTTCGTAACATCCTCCACGCGCAAGATGACGTCATGCGTTGCATGTGCTTTATTCGACATAGCGGCGACCTCCGATCTCCGGCACCGAGGCCAATAGCGATTTCGTATAGTCCGCCTGCGGATGCTCCATGACCTCCTGCGACGCGCCATACTCGACGACACGGCCGCCCGCCATCACGAGGATGCGGTCGGAAAGCGCCGCCGCAAGGCCGATATTGTGCGTGACGATGATCATCGCCGTGCCAAGGCCGCGCGTGACATACGTGAGCTCGCCTGCAATCTGCGCCTGCGTCGTCACGTCGAGCGCGCTCGTCGGCTCGTCAGCGAGCAAGAGCTTCGGCTGGAACGTGATGGCCATCGCAATGCCGACGCGCTGCCGCATGCCGCCCGAGAGCTCGAACGCATACGAGTCCATGATGTGCTCGGGGCTCGGCAGGTTCATGAGTGCGAGTTTCTCGACAGCCATCGCGCGCGCCTCGCTCTTCGTCATCTTCTCATGCGTCCGCAGGAATTCGACATACTGGTGCCCGATGGTCTGCACGGGATTCATCATGCTGCCGCTGTCCTGGAAGATCATCGAGATGTCTCTGCCACGGAGCTTCTGCCATCCCTTTTCCGGCAGCGTGCGCAGGTCCTGGCCGTCGAACGAAGCCATGCCGCCCGTCATCTGCCCGCCGACTGGCAGGCATCCGAGCAGGGCGCGGATGACCGTCGTCTTGCCGCTGCCCGACTCGCCGACGATGGCAAGCACCTCGCCCTTTTCGAGCGAGAACGTCACATCGTGTACCGTCGGCTTTGGTTCCTTCCCTTTCTGCGCATACGAGATTTCCAGATGGGAAACATCAAGCAGCATCAAATCACCTCACTTGGTTCCTTCCTTATTTGGCTGGACGAATCTTGTTCGTGATCCAGTAGTAGTCGCTCGGGTACATCTCGACACCCGTGAGCTTCTTCGAGCTCACGATGTTCGTCTGCGGATAGCCGAGGAACAGCGACGCGCCATCGTCGAGCAGGATCTGCTCCATCTCCATGATGAGCTGGCGGCGCTTGCCCTTGTCGAACTCGGCCGAGAGCTGGTGCATCTTCTCGTCATACTTCGGGTTGCTGTAGCCCGAACCATTCTGCGGGTTGTCGCCATTCGTGTTCGTCATCCAGTAGCCCTTCATGAAGAGCTCGGGGTCGCCCGTGTTCGCCGTCAGGATGTTCGAAATCAGGAGGTCGTACTCGCCCTTGATGCCGATGTTGTCGAGCAGGTTGTAATCGACCGTGTCGATGACGATGTCAAAACCGAGCTTCTTGAGGTCGGACTGTACGGCCTCGGCATAGATTGGCAGTTCGGCACGGCTGTTGTAGACGACGAAGTGCAGCTGGAGCTTCTTGCCGTCCTTCTCGCGGATGCCGTCGCCATCTTCATCCTTCCAGCCTGCTTCGTCGAGGAGCTTCGCGGCGCGCTCGGGATTGTAGCTGTTCGGGTCTTTCATCTGGTCAAAGCCATAATCGAGCGACGGTGGAACCGGCGCGCTGCCCGTGATGAACGTGCCGCGCAGCAGCGTCTGGTTGTACGATTCGCGATCGCAGCCCGAAATCAGCGCCGCGCGCACCTTCGGGTCGGAGAGGATATGGTCGGGCTTCTGGTTCAGGCGTGCAAGCACGTCGCGCAGCGACGAGATTTCCTTAATCTCGAACTTGTCATTCCCCCGGAAGACGTCCATGTCGCCAGCCGCTATATTAACGGCCATATCGACATCGCCCGACTGCAGTGCCATCGCGCGCGTGTTCGGATCGTCGATGGAATCGACTTCGACCGTCTCAAACGGCACATCGCCATCCCAGTAGTTCGGGTTCTTCTTCATGACGGCCTTTTCCTTGACAAAGGACTCGACCATATAGGGGCCCGTGCAGATTGGGCCTTCCTTGCGGACATCGCGACCTTCGTCTGCCTTCGTATCGACGATGAGGAAAAGCGGATCCGCGAGGTAGCCCGGCATGCCCGGCTGCGGCGTCTTCGTCTTGATGGTCAGCGTCTGGCCGTCGGCCGTGATTGAATCATACTCGAAGAACGTCTTGGCGCGCGGCACTTTTTCAAAAACGAGCTCGATGGACGACTTGACAGCCTCAGCCGTCAGAGGGTCGCCATTCGAGAACTTCACGCCATCGCGGATCTTGAACGTCCAGGTGAGCTTGTCATCAGCAACGCTCCAGCTCTCGGCGAGCCACGGCTGCGTATCCATCTTCTCGTCGAACTTCGTAAGGCTCTCGCCGAGGCCATAGCGCACGACGACCCAGGCAAAGTAGTTCTCGAGCGGATCGAGCGTATCGGCAAAATTCGTCACGCCGACTTTGAGCGTCTTCGTGTCGCCAGCGGAATTCCCACCGCCGCCGCATCCTGCAAAGATGCCAGCAGCCAGCACGACGCCTGGGAAGGCCAGCATCATGTCGGCAAAGCGCATGAGCACGCGTTCGACCTTGCCGCCAAAGTACCCAGATACGATGCCGACAACGCTGCCGACGACGGCGACGAGCAGCACGAGGCAGAGCGTCATGAACAGCGAGACCTGTGTGCCCGCGACGATGCGCGAGAACGTATCGCGGCCGAGCTTGTCCGTGCCGAGCCAGTGCGCGGCCGACGGCGTCTGCAGGACGTTCTTCATATCGCCTTCCATCGGGTCTTGCGGCGCAAGATATGGCGCGAAGATGGCGAGCAGGACGATCAGGACGACGAGAGCCGTGTAGACAGCGAACAGGCGGTGCGTGCGAAGTGCTTCCACCATGCCTTTCAACGTCTCTGACATCAGTTCCCGCCTCCTTTCCCGAGGGTGCGGCGGAGCCGCGGATCGAGGTACGCATACGACAGGTCAACCAGGGCATTGATAACCATGTAGACGATGGCAATCCAGCGCACGAAGCCTTCGACGAGCGGATAGTCGCGCATCGTGATGGCATGGACGGCCATGTTGCCGATGCCCGGCCATGAGAACACAACTTCGATGACCGCGACGCCGCCGAGCAGCCAGCCGATGCTCATGCCGAGGAGCGTGATGAGCGGCAGGAGCGCGTTCGGCAGGATGTGCAGGTACAGGATGCGGCGCTCAGAAATGCCGCGCGCCCGCGCGCCAACGACATAGTCCTGATGGAGCTCGTCGAGGATGACCGTGCGGACCTGGCGCACATACTTCGCCGACTGGTAAATCGCGAGCGTCAGCGCCGGCAGCACGACGCCCTTCGCCGTCACGGAGGAGCTCGTGATGGGAAAGAGCCCGAGCTTCAGGCCGAAGACATAGAGGAGAATGAGTCCGAGCCAGAAGTTCGGCATCGACACGCCGATGAACGAGCCGACGCGCACGAGATAGTCCGGCCACCGGTTCCGATGCACGGCCGACCAGATGCCGAGCGGCAGCGAAATGATCAGCATGAAGCAGACCGTCACGGCCGCGAGGAAGAACGTTCCCGTGCTTCCCTCCATGAGCTTTTCGGCAACCGGCTTCTTCGCCGAGTACGAGAGGCCGAGGTCGCCGTGCGCGACACCGCCAAGCCAGCGCCCATACTGGACGAGAAATGGCTGATCAAGCCCCATCTCATGGCGCGTCTCTGCAAGGAGTTCCTCCGAAACGATATGGTCGCCTGCCTCGAGCACCATCGCTGCCGGATCGCCGGGTGCGAGCACCGAGAGGCAGAACGTCAGGAACGTCACGCCGAGGAGCGTCACCAGCATCTCCGCCAGCTTCTTCCAAAATCTTTTCAAAAGCATCACTCCTACCAAACATGCAGCGCCGCAAGCGGCACGCGAAAAAGCCCTTCCCCGCAAAGGAGGAAGGGCTGGATTTCCCGAAGGCATACTTCGCCGCACACTGGCGCATGCAGAAAGAGCCTGACTCGAAATCCCCATCCCCGTCGCTCGCGGGTCAAACGGCGATCGTCAATCAGGCAGTTCTCCTGGCTCCAGTTCCTCGTGCTGCTGCGCCTTCCCAGAGATGCTTTTCCATCTCCAGTGGCATGATTTCTGCAGTGCACTCGCTGTTACAGTGGCGGGACCGCGCCGGACTTTGACCGGCTTCCCTATTGAGTCTTGCGACACCTGATCCAATCTTTATGAAATTTTTCTATCGTTTACATAACTTAGATTATCATTAATGTCTTTATCATACCAGCTTATGTCGCAGTTGGCAAGTATTTTTTTCGCCAAAGACGGGCAACGAGCGCGGAGGAACAGATTGCCCGAAGAGATTGGTCGAATGCGAGCGCCAGCCAGACGCCCATGAGGCCGAATCCGAGCTCATAGAGCAGGAACGCCGTCACGAGCGGCCGCAGGAATGTCACGCTGACGAACGAATACGCAGCGACCGCGCTCGTCTGCCCCGTGCCGCGCAGGATGCCCGCGCAGACGAGCGCATGTGCCTCAGGAAAACTCACGACGGCAACAAAAGCGAGCACCATCATGCCGAGCGGCAACGATGCCGCATCGTCCGTGTAGATCCAGAAAATCTCTCCGCGCAGTACATACGTCAGCACAAAGGAAAGCGTCGAGAACAGCAGGCTCCAGCGCAGGCCGGCGCGCCCATACGCACGCCACGCTTCGGTGTCGCCACGCCCGTATGCCTGCCCCGCTAGCACCATGCTCGCCTTTCCGAGGCCGCCTGCAAAGCAGTAGTAGAAATCGCAGAAATTCATCGCGATGGCATGAACGGCATACGGCACCTCGCCGAGCCCAGCCGCCATGCGCGTGTAGAGCACCATGCCGACGCGCTCGAACCCCTGCTCGGAAAACACGCCGCCAAAGACAGGCAGCAGCGAACGGAAGAACGCACCATCTGGCAGAAAGTCCGCACGCGAGACACGGAGCTCGCCTCGCAGCCGTCGCGCTGTTTCGAGCAGCATATACGCGGCACCCGCCACCGTGCCGACCGCCGCGCCCTCGACGCCGAGCGCTGGAAATGGCCCGAGGCCGAAGATGAACAGCGCATTGACGATGCAGTTCACCCCGTTGCCCCAGAGATTGATCCAGAGCACGAGCCCCGTGCGCCCCTGCCCCAAGAAGCCGGCCTGCAGCAGCGTCGCAAGCGACGTCAGAAAGACGCCGAGCAGCGCGAGATTGCCATAGCGCAGCGCGTCCACGAGATACTGCGGCTCCGCGCCCATCCATACAAGCAGAGATTCCAGCTGGAAAAAGAAGATGATGTGCAGGAGGCCGAGCACGACAGCGCCGAACGTCAGAGATTGGCAGAACATGCGTGCCTGCGGCGCATGCTCGCCGCGCCCAAAAAGGCGCGCTGTCAGGAGTGTCACAGCCGACGCGAGCGAACGCGTCACACAGAGCAGCATCATGCGCGGCTGCGTGAAGATGCTGACCGCCGCGATGGCTTCCAGTCCGAGCGTGCCGACCATGATGATGTCCACCGAGCTCAGGAGCACCATGAAGACGCCCTCGAACGCCGACGGCATTGCCACGCGCAGATACATTCTGTCATATCCTGCAAAGAATCGCATGGCCTTCCTCCTTTCCCGAAGCATGCACATCCTGCGATGTCCAAAACCTCAAGGAAAGGATACCATAACTTTGGTGCATGAAGGAACCCCCACGGAGGGTTGCAAAGAGAAATTATTGCTCGGGCGAAGCATCCATGTAGAGACGCATCCTGCACCAGGCAGCGCTGCCTAGAAGCAGCAGGCCGACGATGAAGAACGTTTGTGCAAAGCCGAGCCATGCGGTCAGCTGCCCGCCAATGAAAGCGCCGGCAAACGTGCCGATATATTGCGCCGACTGGTTGAATCCATAGATGCGCCCGGTGCAGGAGGGCGGCGTGATCAGACGGATCATATCGTTGATAGCAGGAATCATCCCTGCCATCGCGATGCCATGGATGAACCGCAAAGCGCCCAGCTCCCATGATGTCGTCACCCATCCCTGCGGGAACGAAACGAGACCGGCGAGCAGCAAGGAACCCACGAGGACGCGATGCGGCCCTGCCTGATCGGAGAGGTGTCCGAGCTTCGAGGCAAACAGCATGCTCGCAACGCCGGAACAGGAAAAGACGATGCCAGCGATGACGGCCAGATGTTCCGTCTCCGGCGCCAATGCTTCCACATAAACCGTGAGCACCGGCTGCACGCATGTGATGGAAAAATACATCAGAAACGTGACAACAAACGCAGCCAGCGTCATGCGGAAACGCGGCAACGTCCGGAACATCTCGCGCGTGCTCTGCTCGGTTTCCTCGGCAGGTGCAGGCTGTTTCGTCTCCCGGACGAACAGCGCAGCAGCAAAGCCGAACATGCACAGCACGCCGATCACGAAAAAGGAGTTGCGGTAGCCGATGGCTTCGGATAGGCCGCCTCCGATGACGGGACCGAGCAAGCCGCCTGTCACCTGCGCCGTAAAGTACATGCTCATCGCCCAGCCCGACTTGTCCCGCGGTGTCTCTGCGGCGAGCAGCGGAATGACGGCAGACTGCAAGCCGCTCATCGCGCCCTGGAGCAGGCGGAGCCCCGTGAGCTGCCAGACATTCTGCGCGAGCCCCAGCGCAATCATGATGACGCCAAGCCAGCCCGTTGCCCGCAAAATCATGGATTTCCGGCCATACCGGTCAGCTACCCGCCCCCAGATGGGGGAAAAGATTGCGAGCGTGACAAAGCTGCATCCAAAAACGATGCCCGACCAGCGCGCCACGTCTTCCGGCGCTTCGATGCCAAGCTCGCAGATATAGAGCGGCAAAATGGGTGCCATCTGGCTCGTGCCCACGGAAACAATAAACGTCGCAGCGCAGCAGATGGCCAGATTCCGTTGCCAGATTTCCATACGGGAATCCCTCATCTTCCTTGAAATTTTTGAAAACGAGGGCGGAACACCGCATATCCTGCGATGTCCCGCCCTCTTGGAATCATTTCATCAGTCGTTCGCTTTTGCAATCACGCCGAGCATCGTCTTGACGACGTTCTCTTTCGTGAAGCCGAACTTCTCGAAGAGCTTTGCTGCTGGTGCCGATGCGCCGAAGCCCTTCATCGTGACCGTCGCACCATCGAGGCCGACGTACTTGCCCCAGCCGAAGTCGGCAGCGGCTTCGACCGCGACGCGCGCGCGCACGTCATGCGGCAGGACGCTTTCCTTGTACTCGGCGCTCTGCGCATCGAAGAGTTCCTGGCACGGCATGGAGACGACACGGACGTCGATGCCCTGCGCGGCGAGCTCTTTCTGCGCCTCGATGGCGAGGCTGACCTCGGAGCCCGTGCCGATCAGGATGCCCTTCATGTCCGCGGGGTCTTTCGCCTCGGACACGACATAGGCGCCCTTGAGCGCGTCTTTCGACGAGCCCGGCAGCTGCGGCAGGTTCTGGCGCGTCAGCACGAGCGCCGTCGGCGTCTTCGTGCTCGTGATGGCGAGATACCAGCCGGCCGCCGTCTCCGTCGCATCCGCCGGACGGAACGTGTTGACGTTCGGCAGGGCGCGCCACATCGCGAGCTGCTCAATCGGCTCATGCGTCGGGCCGTCTTCGCCGACACCGATGCTGTCATGCGTGAAGACGTACGTGACCGGCAGGCCCATGAGCGCTGCGAGGCGTGCCATCGGCTTCGTGTAATCCGAGAAGACGAAGAACGTCGCGATGTAAGCACGCAGACCGCCGTGAAGCGTGATGCCGTTCGCAATCGCCGTCATCGCGAATTCGCGAACGCCGAAGTGCAGATTGCGGCCCTTGTAATTCTCCTTGCTGAAATCGCCCTCGTCCTTCATGTTCGTCTTGTTCGACGGCGCGAGGTCGGCACTGCCGCCAAAGAGCTGCGGCAGCTTGTCCTTCAGGCGGTTGATCATGATGCCCGAGAGGCCGCGCGTCGCCTGCGGCTTGTCCTCATAAGCCCAGAACTCTTCGTCGCTGAGCAGCGCTTTCGCATCGACCGGTGCATGGAACTTGTCCCAAAGAGCCTTTGCTTCCGGGAACTTCGCCGCATAGTCAGAGAAGAGCTTGTTCCAAGCCTCTTCCGCCTCTGCGCCCTTCTTCGCGAGCTCGGCATAATGCGCGTAGACATCGTCCGGGATATTGAAGCTCTTGTCGGGCTCCGGCCAGCCGAGATTTTCCTTGAGCGCCTTGACGTTCTCGACGCCGAGCGGCTCGCCATGCGCGCTGGCCTTGCCCTGCTTTGCCGGGCAGCCGTAGCCGATTTCTGTCTTGACCGTGATGAAGGACGGATGCTCCTTGTCCGCCTTTGCCTCCTCGATGGCTTTGCCAATCGCTTCGAGGTCGTTGCCATCCTCGACCGTGATGGTCTGGAAGCCGAAGGCCTCCATGCGCTTCTGCACGTTCTCGCGGAATGCGATGTCCGTGCTGCCCTCGATGGAGATGCGGTTGCTGTCATAGAGGATGATGAGCTTCGAAAGGCCGAGCGTGCCCGCAAGCGA
>ONJV01000053.1 GCA_900318215.1 uncultured Veillonellaceae bacterium | reverse complement strand
ATGGTCGTCGGCGCGCGTCTCGATCAGGATGGCCGCTGCGCCATCTGGCAGCGTGCGGATGACTTCGGGAATGCCGTCCCAGTCCTCGATGGATTTCAGAGAGACGCGGTCGAGGAGCTCGCCTGCTGCGACGAGCGGACGCGTGAGGTCATGCACGGCGCGGCACGATTCGCGCAGGCTCGGGAAGAAGACGAGCGCCGACGCCTTGTATTTCGCCTCGACGACCGTGCGGTACGTGATTTCGGCGATGAGCGCGAGCGTGCCCTCCGAGCCGATGATGACGTGCTTCAGGATGTCGATGGGGTTGTCGAAATCAATGAACGAATTGAGGCTGTAGCCCGTCGTGTTCTTGATCTTGTACTTGTGTGCGATGAGTTCCTTGAGCTCCGGATCAGCCGCAATCTCGTCGTGGATGGCCATGAGCTCTTTCACGATGCTCTCGTGCGCCTTGCTCCACGTCCGGACGCTCGTATCATCCGCGGTATCGAGCACCGAGCCGTCTGCAAAGACGAGCTTCAGGTCGAGGACGGTCTTGTAGCTGTTGTCCGATGTGCCGCAGCACATGCCGCTCGCATTGTTCGCGGCCATGCCGCCAATCATCGCGTGCTTGATGGATGCGGGGTCCGGGCCGATCTTGCGCTGGTACGGCGCGAGGTACGAATTGGCCATCGCGCCGATGATGCCCGGCTCGAGCGTGATTTTCGCGCCGCCATCGTCGATGTGGTAGTCCTGCCAGCCCTCCGTCGCCATGATGAGCACGGAATCCGTGAGCGCCTGGCCGCAGAGACTCGTGCCAGCTGCGCGGAACGTCACGGCGATGTGGCGCTTGCCGGCCTCCTGCACGAGGAAGCTGACCTCGTCAATGCTGCGCGCCTGCACGACGATCTGCGGCGTGATGCTGTAGAGGCTCGCGTCGACGCCGTACGCATAGCGGCGCACGGGATCGATGATGACGCGGTCGGCGGGGATGCGCTCGCGGATGGCATGGAAATATTCCTGATATTCCGGCTTCAGCGCTTCGAGGTCCTCGGGACGGTTCTGTAATTTCATATGAGTGCCCTCCTATGATTGGATTTCGTGGATGGATCGAAAAACCGAACAAAAGCAGATATGTTTCTGTCGTGTTTGACTTTATTTTAACATAAAATCAGAACACCGTCGATACATTTCTATTTTTTAACGGCGCTCGCATCTTCCTTGGCGAATTATGCTATAATGGGCCTGTAGAATACACCTGCGGGGGTGGCATCCCCGCACAATGATATCGACAGATATGGAAGGAAGTTTTGTTTTGGAGAAAGACCGGCAGGGAAAGAACGAGATCCAGCGGCGCATCATGCGCGTGCTTGCGGGGATGCTCGTGCTCATCGGCATCATCGTCGTGCGCTATGGCTACGTGCAGCTCGTGCAGGGTGACAAGCTTGCGGCGCGCATGAAGTCGCTCGTGGGGCAGGAGTACGAGCGTCAGTCGCCGCGCGGCGCCATCCTCGACCGCAACGGCCGCGAGCTCGCCGTCAGCTCCATGACGAAATCGCTCTTCATCGACCCGAGCCAGGCCGCGAAGAAAGACCCTGACGCCATCGCATCTGATCTCGCGCCGCTCCTCGGGCAGTCGCCGGAGGACGTCCAGGCCGCCATCGCCAAGGGCGGCGGCTTCGCCTGGCTCAAGCGCTTCCTCTCGCAGGACGAGTACGATGCCGTCAAAGGCTACATCCGCGAACATGAACTCACGGACTGCCTCGGCTTCGTCGACGAGCCGAAACGCTACTATCCGAACGACGTGCTCGCGGCGAACGTGCTCGGCTTCGTCGGCGCGGAGGACAAGGGACTCGACGGCATCGAGCAGGCGTACGACAGCCTCATCAAGGGCGAAGTCACGGAGAGCTTCCTCTACACGGATTCGCGCTCGAAGCCGATTCTCGATTCCATCTTTCAGAAGCAGCCGTATCGCGGCAGCCGTTGCAAGACCATCCAGCTGACCATCGACAGCTCGATGCAGTTCACCGTCGAGCAGGAACTCGACCGTGCGATGGCGGAAAACAATCCGACGGCCGTGACCTGCGTCGTCATGGACCCGAAGACGGGCGACGTGCTCGCGATGGCTTCGCGGCCGACGTACAACCCGAACAAGTATTACGACTACTCGTCAGAAGCGTGGAAGAACCGCGCCGTTTCCTTCATCTATGAGCCGGGCTCCACGTTCAAGTCCGTCGTCGCGGGCGCGGCGCTCCAGGAAAAAGTCGTCACGCCGAACCAGGTCTTCGTCGATCCGGGCTATGTCATGGTCTCGGGCCGTCGTATCCAGAACTGGAACGGCGCGAGCTTCGGCACCGTCACGTTCACCGACGTCGTGAAGCAGTCGCTGAACACGGGCTTCGCGCAGGTCGGCCTGCGCCTCGGCGCCGAAAACCTCATGAAATACGCGAAGGCGTTCGGCTTTGGCGAGCCGACGGGCATCGGCCTGCCGGGCGAAGAAGCAGGCATCCTCTTCGACCCGGACGACATGCGCGCGTCCGACATCGCGACGACAGCCATCGGCCAGTCCATCGCCGTCACGCCAATCCAGCTCGTGCGCGCGATGGCCGCCATCGCAAATGACGGCGTCGTGCTGAAACCGCACATCGTCAAGTCCATCCAGAACGCCGACGGCTCGACCTACATGGAAGCGCAGCGCGAAGAAGTCGGCCGCGCACTCGAATCCGCGACGGACAAGACGCTCGTCGGCCTCCTCGAGCAGGTCGTCGCCTCGGGCGGCGGCAAGAAAGCGGCCGTCAAGGGCTACCGCATCGCGGGCAAGACCGGCACGGCGCAGAAAATCCGCCCGGACGGCACGGGTTACATGGAAGGGCGCTATATCGCGTCGTTCTGCGGATTCGCGCCCGTCGAAGACCCGCAGATTGTCGTGCTCGTCATGATTGACGACCCGGGCACGGGCAACTTCTACGGCGGCCAGATTGCCGCACCAGTCGCCCAGCGCATCTTCGCCCAGCTCCTCAGGTACCTCCGCGTCGAGCCTTCGACCGACCCGTTTGCCGACATGGAAAAGACCCAGCGCGAGAAGCCGCGCCCGGAGCCGAAGAAATACGAAGGCGAGATTCCGAGCGGCATGATTGTCGTGCCGGACTTCAGCGGTCTCTCCATCCGCGCCGCCGCACAGAAAGCGGCCGCTGCCGGCCTCCAGTTCGAAAGCGAAGGCAGCGGCACCGCCGTCTCCCAGACCATCCCCGCCAACACCCTCGTCGAGCAGGGCACAAGCGTCAGCGTGACGTTCGAGCAATAAAGAAAGGAGCAGTCATCATGGGGAAGAGATTTCTTATCGGTGGTGATGATTTCTCTGAAGCCAGAAAAGAATGTTATCTCGTCGATAAAACGCAGTTCATTTCAGATTTCTTGGCAACGCGGACCAAGGTCGTGCTATTCACGCGCCCGCGCCGTTTCGGAAAGACGCTGACCCTGTCTATGATGCGATATTTTCTGGATATTGCTGACGCAGAAGAACATCGAAAGCTCTTCGACGGACTGGCGGTATCGCAAGACAAATCGGCAATGGCAGAATTTGGGAAACGCCCCGTTGTGTTTCTGACGGTGAAAGACTGGGATGCAGTAACATGGAAAGATATGCAGGAAATGATTGCGTTCGGCATGCAGAATGTCTTTCAGTCATTTGCATACTTATTGGAAAGTAGTGCCGTTGATGCAGAAGATAAAAAATTATTTCAGATGGTTCGTGAAGGACGTGCCAGCCTCACACAGCTGAGGAATTCATTGTTCCTTCTGATGCGCATGCTGGACGCGCATCATGGCCGTCCACCCGTACTGCTTCTTGATGAATATGACGCGCCGTTGCAGTCCGCATGGTCGCATGGTTATGATCAGCCAGCTCGTGCATTTTTCCGCAGCTTTTATTCCTTGGCATTCAAGACAAATCCTCATCTTGACTTTGCCATCCTCACGGGCGTTCTGCGCATTGCAAAAGAAAGTATTTTTTCCGGTCTCAACAATCTGCGCGTGGACAGCTTGCTTTCGACAACATATCCGACAGTTATGGGCTTTACGGCAGCGGAAGTCGAGCAGATGGCAACAGATCTCGGTCATGCAGACAAGACGCTCGAGCTTCGCAACTGGTATGATGGTTACCGTTTTGCCGGTCATGAAATGTACAATCCCTGGTCTGTACTGAACTATTTTTATCAAGACTGCGAACCTGATACTTATTGGGCGAACACGTCCACCAACGCGATCCTTGGCGAGCTCATGAAGCGTACCGATGCCAAGCACATTGACGCGCTCACGAGCCTTTTGCAGGGCGGCACGCTCACGGGGTTCCTGCGTGATGGCGTCATCTATGACGACATCGGCGAGGACGAGGACGCGCTCTACACGATGCTCCTGACGACGGGCTATCTCACCGTGGAAAGTGAGCGCCGCGTCGGCAACGAGAAAGAGTATACGCTGCGCCTGCCGAACCGCGAGATGCAGGCGCTCTTCGGCATCGAAGTCCTGAAACGCTACCAGAAAGGCTTCAGCAAGTCCGCTCTCGTGCGCCTTCTCGAATCTATGCTCGCTGGCGATGAGTACCGCGTGCAGGCGGGGCTTTCACGTTATCTCGAAAAAGTTGCCAGCGTCTTTGATACAGCGGCGAAGGAATCGTTTTATCATGGTTTCGTCCTCGGCATTGTCGCTGCCCTCGAACCAGATTACCTTGTCCGGTCGAATCGCGAAGCAGGCTACGGCCGCTACGACGTCGCCGTTCTCCCGAGCACGCCGGGATGGAACGCGATGATTCTCGAGTTCAAGGTAGCAGATAGCGAAGACGTGCTTGAGGCAAGGGCACAGGAAGCGCTTGCACAGATTGACGCGAGAGATTATGCGGAAGCTCTCGAAGCTGCAAGGCCGGACAAGGTGCAGCGCTACGGCATCGCATTCTGCGGGAAAAGAGTGTGCGTGAAAATGGGGAAAGCGTGAACGACAACAAAGCCCGCATCCGTTCGTTTTTGATCGAGCGGATGCGGGCTGTTTGTATGGATGAAACGATTTATTTCTTGAAGAACGTGATCTTCAACCCGTTCGAGAGAATCGGCTGGCCTTTGCCTTTGAGGATGACCTGGCCGGGCATGGAGCCTTCGGCGTTGAAGACGAGCGTGCAATGACCTTCTTCCTTGAGGTTCTGGTTGACGTCCTCGCCGACGGCGACGACGGTGTATTCCGAGCTGCCGAGGCTGAGCTTGTCGCCCTTCTTGATTTCGCCTTTGAGCTCGCCGCCTGTGTGCTCGACGACCATCTCGGAGAGGTTCGGGCGGATGCCTTCGTCGAGCAGGATGACGCTCTGGTTGTTCATGAGGAAGGTGCGCGCGAGGTTGCCAATCGCCGTGATCGTGACTTCATATTTCGTTTCCATGAATGAGAAAACTCCTTTCGTCCCAGTCCTTGCAGGATGATGCTTGATTACCCTTCATTATAGCATAAATCTCAGTGTTTTTGGCGGACATGTGACAGATTTCTTGCATCCGCGCCGAATCGAATGTTGCTAGGCAAAGGCGGACTTGCTATAATTGAAACAACTGCACGCGAATCATCTGCGCGGCGCAGAGTTAGGAGGCACATAAGTAATGAGAGAAAAGAAACCATTCTATATCACGACGCCGATTTATTATCCGAGCGCGAAGCTGCATATCGGGCATGCCTACTGCACGACGATTGCCGACTCCATCGCGCGGTATCACCGTCTCGCGGGCGATGATGTCTTTTTCCTGACGGGCTCGGACGAGCACGGGCAGAAAATCCAGCAGAAGGCCGAAGAAGCTGGCATCAAGCCCATCGAATACACGAACAAGATTGTCGCGGGCTTCCAGAACCTCTGGAAACGCCTCAACATCAGCAACGACGACTTCATCCGCACGACGCAGAAACGCCACGAGCGCGTCGTGCAGGAAGTCTTCAACCGCATCTATAAAAAAGGCGACATCTACAAAGGCGAGTACAAGGGCCTCTACTGCACGCCGTGCGAAAGCTACTGGACGGAGCACCAGCTCGACGAGAACGGCTGCTGCCCGGACTGCCACCGCCCCGTGCAGGAAGTCTCGGAAGAAGCCTACTTCTTCCAGATGAGCAAATATCAGGACCGCATCCTCAAATACATCGAAGACCATCCCGACTTCATCCAGCCGGTCTCGCGCCGCAACGAGATGATTAACTTCATCAAGCAGGGCCTCGATGACCTCTGCATCTCGCGCACGTCGTTCGACTGGGGCATCCCCGTGCCCATCGACCCGAAGCACGTCATCTATGTCTGGTTCGACGCGCTGACGAACTACCTCACGCCCATCGGCTACCTCGACGACCCCGAGAAATTCAAGAAATACTGGCCAGCCGACCTGCACCTCGTCGGCAAGGAAATCGTGCGTTTCCACACCATCATCTGGCCGTGCATCCTCATGGCGCTCGATCTGCCGCTGCCGAAAAAAGTCTACGGACACGGCTGGCTCATCGTCGATGGCGACAAGATGTCGAAGTCGAAAGGCAACGTCGTCGATCCGAACGGCCTCATTGACGAGTTCGGCGCCGATGCCATCCGCTACTTCCTGCTGCGCGAAATCAACCTCGGCCAGGACGGCAACTTCTCGCGCGACGCGCTGATCCAGCGCATCAACAGCGACCTCGCGAACGACCTCGGCAATCTGCTGCACCGCACGCTGAACATGACGTTGAAATTCCAGGACGGCGTGCTGGCGGCACCGTCGGGCGAGAGCGACGTCGACAAATCGCTCAAAGCCGACGCGCTCGCAACGGTCAAAGCCTTCGCCGATGGCATGGAGGACATGAAGCTCTCCGACACCATCAAGACGGTCTGGGCGTTCATCAGCCGCGCGAACAAGTACATCGACGAGACGCAGCCGTGGGCGCTCGCGAAAGACCCCGCGAAGAAGCAGGAACTCGCGAACGTCATGTACAACCTCGCTGAAGCCCTGCGCATCATCAGCGTCCTGATTTCCCCGTTCATGCCGACGACGGCCGAGCGCATCTGGAACCAGCTCGGCCTCGCAGACGCAGGCAAGGCGTGGAAAGACATCCAGCTCGAAGACATCGAGACCTGGGGCGGCATCCCGGCCGGCCTCCACGTCGGCACGCCGGAGCAGCTCTTCCCGCGCATCGAAGTCGAAAAAGACGAAAAACCTGCGCAGAACGCGAAGCAGCAGAAGCAGGCAAAGCAGGAGAAGAAGGCCAAGAAGGAAGAAAAACTTCCCGAAGGCATCATCACGATTGACGATTTCGCGAAAGTCAAGCTCTGCGTCGCCGAAGTCCTTGCCTGCGAGCCGGTCGAAAACGCCGACAAGCTGCTGAAGCTCACGCTGCAGGCGGGCGACGCGCAGCGCACCGTGCTCTCGGGCATCGCGCAGTATTACCAGCCGGATGAGCTCGTCGGCAAGCACCTCGTGCTCGTCGCGAACCTCAAACCGCGCAAGATGCGCGGCCAGCTCTCCGAGGGCATGATTCTCGCGGCCAGCGACGGCAAAGACCTCAAAGTCGTCGAGGTCAATATGCCCGCTGGGACCGAGGTCCGCTGATGTGGCAGGAAAAACGCGACAACGTCGTGCCATTCGCGCCGAAAGACGAAGCAGAACCGATAGAAAACATCGAGCTCGTCGACACGCACACGCATCTCAACGATGACAAATTCGCGGACGACGTCCCCGATGCCGTGGCCCGCGCACGGGCGGCGGGCGTGCGGCGCTGCATCAACATGGGCGACACGCTTGCAAGCTCGAAGAAAGCCGTCGAGCTCGCGCACGCTTACGAAGGGCTCTTTGCCGGTGTCGGCATCCATCCCGAAGAAGCGCGCGAGCTCACGGCGGACGACGACGCACAGCTCGCGAAGTGGGCGGAGGACGAAAAAGTCGTCTGCATCGGCGAGATCGGCCTCGATTATTACTGGGTGAAGGACGAGCCGACGCGGGAACTCCAGCGCCGCATCTTCATCCATCAGCTCGATCTCGCGCGCCAGCTGCATCTGCCCGTCTGCATCCACGACCGCGACGCGCACGCCGACACACTGGCGATTTTGAAGAAGGAAGGCCAGGGCATCCCGACCGTCCTGCACTGCTACTCCGGCAGCGTCGAGATGGCGCGGGAATTCCTCAAGCTCGGCTGCTACCTCGGCACGGACGGCCCGCTGACATTCAAGAACGCCTCGAAGCTTCTGAACGTCATCCGCGACATGCCTTTGGGCCGCCTGCTCGTCGAGACCGACGCGCCGTACATGGCGCCCGTGCCCATGCGCGGCAAGCGCAACGAACCCGCGTTCGTGCGCTTCATCGCCGAGAAAGTCGCCGAGCTCCGCAGCATGACGCTCGCCGATGTTGCACGTGCAACCACGACGAATGCCGAAGCAATCTACCCGAGACTTCGTCGCGCAGAAAAGCGCTGAAAAAACGAACCGACAACAAAAAATCAAAAAGTGGTGGAACGCCTGTGACGCAAGCGTTCCACCACTTTTCGTTTCCCAATTTTCAGGTAAAATTCAGCCCCTGGTGGGAGACTGAGACCAAGCGAGTTTGACAGGGTATAAAAATCCTGCTATACTGACACAAGTTCTTTCAGCTGTGGAAGGGGGAATTGAATGAGTACAAGAAACTTTCATCAGCATCATAACAAATCGAAAAAAGTTGCCCTGTGCCTTTCGCTCACTGCCACGATGGCGCTGAGTACTGGTTTCACGCAGAACAACGTCCATTCCGTCACGATCAACGTCGATGGCAGAATGATTGAAACCAACACGACGCATACGACGCCCGACATCATCCTCGCGCGCGCCGGTGTCAAGATGGACTCCAAGGATGAATACACGCTCAAAAAAATCGATGACCACACGGAAATCACCGTGCACAGAGCTGTCCCTGTGAATCTCACGATTGACGGACAGAAAACAACCCTCATGACGAGCAAGCCCACCGTCGGCGATGTGCTTGTAGAAGCTGGCTACGACCTCGAGAAATACGAGGCAGAGCCAGGATTAGACACGAAAATTCACGAGAATCTCGATATCAAGGTAAAGAAAGCCGCGGCAAGAAACGAAGAAGCCGCGCGACAGCAGGAAGAACAAGTACAGACGTCCCGGGGCACGCAGCGCTACTCTGCTGCCTACACGATGGAGGCCACGGCCTACATCGCCTCGGACGGCAACGGCGACGGCATCACGGCCATGGGCCTCGTCGCGCAGCACGGCGTTGTCGCCGTCGATCCGGGCGTCATCCCGCTCGGCACGCGCCTCTACATCCCAGGCTACGGCGAAGCCATCGCCGCCGACACCGGCGGCGCCATCTACGGCAACCGCATCGACCTCTGCATGAACAGCTACGGAGAGGCGATGAACTTCGGGCGCAGATACGTCACGGTGTACGTGTTGGACTGAACGAGCCAGAAAGCCTCCCTCATCGAGGGAGGGGGACCGCGAAGCGGTGGTGGGTGTGTCGAAGGTACGACATAGCTTACAAATCCAAATTCGAGTCGAAGGAAGAATGGAACCTTCGACTCGAATTTTTTTGATGCCGTTTGTATCTACCTTCGACACACCCCCAGTCGCCTCCGGCGACAGCCCCCTCGGAGAGGGGGCCAGAGGATGATGTCAGTTCTTCCGGAACTTCAACGTCGCATGATCCGCCTTCGCCTTCTGGATCAGCGCCTTCAGGCGCTCGATGTTCTTCTTGTGGCGGTCGATGGCGAAGCCAATGCGGGTGTGCTCTTCTTCCGTGAACTCATCGCTCTCGTAGGCGCGCTCGATGCGGTGCAGGCGGGCCGTCACGTCGTCGAGCTCGTCCGTCAGCAGCTTTTCCTCCTGCAGCGCGCAGCCGTAGACGGCGCGGAGCTGGTCCTTGACATAGTCCGCATACCCCGGCTCGCCCGAAGCGGCCTCGAGGCGCTTTGCCATCATATAGACGATGTCATACGGGCTCTCGCCGCTGTGAATCATATTGAGGATTTCCATCTTCATCTGCTGCTCCCGGCCGTGGGGCTGAGACACGATGGGGTCGATGTTGTTTTCTTCTGTTTCTGGCATAGTTGCTCCTTTTACAGCGAATATAGCCTCCCTCTCAGAGGGAGGGGGACCGCGAAGCGGTGGTGGGAGTCCCCTGTACGACAAAACAATCAGCAGGTCGTTTTCTTCCGTGGGTGCGAATTAGAAAGCGACGTTGGTGTTCATGCGCGCACCGGCGATAAGGTACGGCATGCAAATTGACAGGTCATGCAGGCGACTCCCACCTGGCGCTGCCGCGCCTGTCCTCCCTCTGAGAGGGAGGCTTAAAAGAATTCATCCTTTATTATATTACAGTCCCACAGAATTGTCACGCGCAAAAAGTCTTTGCTACGTGGACAGGTTTGTGGTATACTGTTGGAAGTTTGAAACTTTCCGTTATGTTTTTCTATGAAAGAGGCATCGATTCCATGAACCAGCTCAAGAAATCCGAGCTGCTCGCGCTCGGGCTCATGATGTTCTCCATCTTCTTCGGGGCCGGCAACCTCATCTTCCCGCCGGCGCTCGGACAGGCAGCGGGAGACCATCTCGGCATCGCCATGGCGGGCTTCCTCGCGACGGGCGTCGGACTCCCGCTCCTCGGCGTCGTCGCCATCGCGCTCGCGGGCGGCCGCTACATCGAGCTCATCCGTGCGCGCATGTACCCGTGGTTTGCGACAGCACTGCTCGTCATCCTCTACCTCGTGATCGGGCCGTTCTTCGCCATGCCGCGCACGGGCGCCGTCTCGTTCGAGATTGGCATCCGTCCGTTCCTGGATGCTGGCTCCATCACGCTCGGGCAGGCCGTCTACACGGCGTTGTTCTTTGGCGCGGCCTACTACCTCGCGCTGAACCCGAGCAAGCTCATGGACCGCATCGGCAAAATGCTGACGCCGCTGCTGCTCGTCTTCCTCGTCGTGCTGATTGCGCGCACGCTCATCTCGCCGCTCGGCCCCGTCCTCGACGCGGCTGGTGCCTATGTCGCCACGCCTTTCTCCCAAGGCTTCCAGGACGGCTATCAGACGATGGACCTCCTCGCGACCATCGCCATCGGCACCATCGTCGTCAACGCGGCCCGCATGCGCGGCGTCCACGGCACGCGCGCACTCGGCGAAGTCACCCTTTTCTCTGGCCTCATCTCCGTCGTGCTCATGAGCGCGATCTACCTCTCCCTCTCCTACCTCGGCGCGACGAGCGCCGCTGTCCTCGGCCACTCGGAAAACGGCGGCCAGCTCCTCGCAGCGGCCGTCGGCATCCTCTTCGGCCCGTGGGGCAACGTCCTGCTCGCCGTCATCATCGCGCTCGCCTGCCTCACGACATGCTGCGGCATCACGAGCGGCGCAGCATGGTTCTTCAACAAGCTCTTCCAGAACAAAATCTCCTACGAGCGCCTGCTGCTCTTCTTCCTTCTCTTCTCCTTTGCTGTCTCGAACGTCGGCCTCACGCAGATCATCGCGCTGGCCGTGCCGTTCCTGCTGCTCATCTACCCGCTCGTCATCGTCTTCGTCGTGCTGTCGCTCTTTGACGGCATCATCGGCAGCCGCCCCGGCATCTACCGCGGCGCGCTGCTCGCGACGCTCGTCTTCAGCGCCATCGATGCCCTCTCAGCCGCCGGTCTCGGCCTCCCGGCCATCACGGGCGTGCTCTCCGAGTACGTCCCGTTCTACGGCATCCAGATGGGCTGGCTCGTGCCCGCAGTCCTCGGCGCAGCCGTCGGCGGCGTGCTGGGTGGAACGGTGAAGGAGCCTGTCGTGGAAGCAGAAAAAGGCTGAGACTTCGAGCCCTTTTAGCCTCCCTCTCAGAGGGAGGTACCATTAAGTTAAGGGCCAGGCCCCCTCTAGAGGGGGCTGTCAGCGAAGCTGACTGGGGGAGTAGTTGGAAGCTGGAGACTAACAGATATACAAAACGTTGCTAAAGACTTTAGTAACGACTGCATTTTTGTCAGGCTATTGCATCTTACTACTCCCACCACCGCTTCGCGGTCCCCCTCCCTCTAGAGGGAGGCTAAAGTTTCGGAAAATGTCCTGCGGAAGGAAATTTTTTCTTCCGCAGGGCATTTTTCATTTAAGTTTTTCCGAAAACCGTCGATATATAGGACGAAAAGGAAATCGTCTCGGACTCTCTCCCACGGAAAGGAATTTTATCATGGCGATGGTCATAAAGAACAACGCCGCCGCACAGGCGGCGCTCGGAGAGCTCAAGAAGAACAACGACAAGCTCGGCAAAGACCTCAAGAAGGTCGCGAACGGCATGAAGATCAACGGGGCGGGCGACGATGCGTCCGGCTACTCCATCAGCGAGCGCATGCGCGTGCAGCTGCGCGGGCTCAATCAGGACAACGCGAACGCACAGAATGCATCGAGCCTGCTGAAGACGGCCGACGGTGCCATCAGCTCGACCGTCGATTTCCTGAAGACGATGAAGGAGAAGGCCATCAACGCGGCGAATGATACCAATACGGACAACGATCGCGCGACCATCCAGAAAGAGATTGACCAGTCCATCGACCAGCTCGAAGACAACGCGAATGTCACCTTCAACAACA
>ONJV01000080.1 GCA_900318215.1 uncultured Veillonellaceae bacterium | reverse complement strand
AAAACTGACGCCTGCCGCCTACACGAACGAGGATAAAACCGCCACCATCACGACGACGGGCGAAGTGGCGGCAGACGGCAACGACCTCGTCCTGAAGATTGACGGCGTGAAGTATGCGTTCAAGCTCACTTCCGCCACGAAGACGGACGGCACGCCGCTTCTCACGCTCTCGACTGCGGCAGATACGAAAATCGATGCCGAGGATGTGACGCTGGACGCCGATGGCATCCTTTCCCTCAATAAAGACGACACCGTCAAATTGTTGACGAAAACGGACAGCAACGAGCTCACGTATACCGGCACGAAGGCGCTGAACCACACCTACACCAAAGACGCCGAGACGGCTGGAGCTGGCACCGCTGCCATCACGACGACGGGAACGCTGGCGAAGTCGCAGGACGGCAAGAGCCTTGTCTTGAATGTCGATGGCGTGAAGTATGCGTTCACGCTCGCGCCGACCGTGGCGAACGAAAACACGCTCCTCGAACTTTCCAATGCGGAAGACACGAAAATCGGCAAGGGTGACGTGACCGTGAAAACCAGCGGCGTCCTGAAAAACCTCAAGCAGGGTGAAAAAGTCTATCTGCTCAAGAAAACGGGGGGGGCGGCAAGCTGATTGCTACGGACATCACAGATACCGTCAACCTGCCCGGCATCTACGGTACCATCGAGGGCACCGTGGCAGAGGATACCATCAATAATGCTCTCGTCCTCACGGTCACGAAAGCAGAATCCCTCTGGGACAACGCCGATGATTCCTACAAATACATCATTGTTGTCAAGGATGCGACGAAAAACACGGGGAACGAGGTCACGGTCGGCGCAGGCGAAACCGCCGACAAGAGCGCCATCGCCGCTTTGGCGAAGAGCGATACGGATGCGACGGAGCTGACGGGCAACACCCTGAACGTCAATGGCAAGGTGACCGGCCGCGCCGTCGGCGCGAATAGCCTGAAAGGAAATGCCACGGCGAACAACGTTACGATCGGCGCTGGCGCGACCGTGAACGGCTTCGTCGCTGGCGGCATGACGCAAGACGGGACGGCGAATAACAATACCGTCACCATCAACGGCGGCACGGTCAAAGGGACGATTTATGGCAGCAACCTCGGTGTGCTGACCTCCAGTGACAACACGATGAACATCTATGGAAAGGACAATACGGCCGGTAATATTGCGAACTTCAACAACTACAATTTCTACCTCCCCGCTGGGACGTCGAATGGGGACATCATCCTCCACCTCACGGACAAGGCAGATACGGACATGACGAATAGCAAGGTCACGGTCCGCGCCAACGGCGCGCTGAACCTTTACAACAACGAAAGTGTCTATCTCATCAAGAAAGAGGGTGGCGAACTGCTCAATACTGGCATGACGCAGGATGTCGATTTCAAGGTCGGCGTCACCGCCACGATCACGGGCACGGTGGAAAAGAAGGACAACAACCTCGTCCTGAACATCGCGGGCCCGGAACGGCCGAGCAGTTCCGGCGGCTCGGGCGGCGGATACTTCCCGCCGAGCACGCCGTCATCTACGGAGAAAACAGAAACAACGGACAGCTCGGATGACTCCGACAGCTCCAGTGGTTCGGGTGGTTCCAGTGGCTCTGGCAGTTCTGGAAGCTCCAGAAGTTCCAGAAGCTCCAGCAAATCCGGCAATACCAGCAACGCGGAAAATGCGAACGGCGCGAGCAGTTCCAGTGATTCGAGCCGTTCGAGCAGTTCCAGCAGCGCGCGCACGCCGCGCGTCACGATCAACCCCGACACGAAGTCGGACGTTGCCGCAGATTGCGGGGCTCGCGTATGGCGCGGACGGCTTCGGCGCGTTCGGCGGCTCAAGCGGCAGCGCGCACATACGCTACAAGACGGGCTCGCATGTCGATTCGCGGGGCACGGCGTTCAATGCGGGCATCGCGAAAAAGAACGCGAACAAGTCTGGCACGTTCACCTGGGGCCCGTTCTTCGAGACGGGACACGGGAACTATGACAGTTATCTCGACAACGGCACGCACGGCAGCGGCTCGACGAGCTACACGGGCGGCGGCGTGTTCGCGCGTCAGGCGTTTGCCCGTCGAGCGCAGGCGCATCGGTCATGCTCGAAGGCGGCTGGAAATACGCCCCGACAGCAACGTCGCCGTTCGAACTCGACCTCGGCGCGACCGGCTACCTCGGCAAGCAGCAGGGCCTGATGTTCCATGCGAGCATCAACTACGCCTTCTGAGATGAAAATATTTTCTTGCGCGCGCCTTCCTTTTATGATATACTTTCGAAGTACTGGGCGGTCCTCTGGACGGAAATGAGATGATAGCTTCCGCCACGAACGCCAGCAGCAAGGAGGAAACGAAATGAATATCATCGAGGCTTTGGAAAAAGAGCAGCTCAAGAGCGACATCCCGGCATTCGCACCTGGCGACACGGTTCGCGTCCATGCGAAGATCGTCGAGGGCACGCGCGAGCGTATCCAGATGTTCGAGGGCGTCGTCATCGCTCGTCAGGGCAAGGGCGTCCGTGAGACGTTCACGGTTCGCCGCATTTCTTACGGCATCGGCGTCGAGCGTACGTTCCCGGTACATTCCCCGCGCATCGACAAGATTGATGTCCTGCGCAAGGGCATTGTGCGCCGTGCAAAGCTCTACTATCTCCGCAATCTTACGGGCAAGGCTGCTCGTATCCGCGAGAAGCGCTGATTCCATGCACGCAGAGGCTGCCATGTTGCAGCCTCTTTTTTCTTGAGATTTTCTGGAGGGATTCTTTGTGAAGAAACTCGTTGTCGCCATCGACGGGCCGGCAGGCGCCGGAAAGAGCACGGTCGCGAAACTCGCGGCAAAGGAGCTCGGCTATACGTATATCGATACGGGCGCGATGTACCGCGCCGTCGCATGGAAGACGCTGCAGCAGAAGGCGGACGTCACGGATGCGCTGATCCTTGACGTCGTCCGTGACATCGATGTGCGCCTCGCGTATCAGGACGGCGTGACGCAGGTCTTTGTCGACGGCCAGGACATCACGGGCGAGATCCGCACGCCGGAGGTCAGCCACATCGTCTCGCAGGTCGCGGCGCTCGGTCCCGTACGCGAGAAGATGGTCGACCTCCAGCGCCAAATGGCGACGGAAGGCGGCGTGCTCATGGACGGCCGCGACATCGCGACGCATGTGCTGCCGGATGCCGATGTCAAGATTTTCCTGACGGCTTCCATCGAAGAGCGCGCCCAGCGTCGCTGGAAGGAAATGAAGGAAAAAGGCTACGACATGAGCCTTGAAGAGCTCCAGAAAGACATCGCGGCACGCGACAAGGCGGACAGTGAGCGCGAAATCTCGCCGCTCGTGCAGGCGGACGACGCGACGCTGCTCGATACGACGGGGCTCTCGATTGATGGCGTCGTCGCGCGCATCCTCGCGATGTGCAGCGAAGCGGGCAGGTGATTCGATGCTTTATGCATTCCTCAAAATCTTCTTCCAGACGCTGTTCCGCATTGTGTTCCGCACGCGCGTGCGCGGCACGGAGCATCTGCCAAAGGACGGCCCGGTCATCCTCGCGGCAAACCACATGAGCAACTGGGATCCGCCGCTGCTCGCGTGCTTCATGCCGCGCATCGTCTCGTACATGGCGAAGGAAGAACTGTTCGAGCATCCGATTTTCGGCACGGCCATCCGCATCTGCCACGCGTTCCCCGTGAAGCGCGGCGCGGCCGACCGCGCGGCCATCAAGACGGCCGTGCAGGTGCTGAAGGGCGGCCACTGCCTCGGCCTGTTCCCCGAAGGCACGCGCAGCCGCACGGGCAAGATGCGCAAGGCCGAGGCCGGTGTCGGCCTCATCGCGGCCATGACGGGCGCGCCTGTCGTGCCAGCCGCCATCCTCGGCACGGACAAGATTTTCGCAAACGGCGGCTTTCTGCCAAAGCTCACGATTCTTGTAGGCTCACCGATGCATTTCACGGGCGACCGCAAGGACAAGGCGCAGCTTGAGGCGTTCTCGCAGTCGATTCTCGACGAGATTGCGCGCATGAAGCAGACGGTCTGAGGGACGGCCGTAAGAAAAATTTTTGGAAATGGACGCCGAGACCCTATACATTCTGCCGCGAAAATGATATACTAGCACTTAGATTGCTTGACCGGTTCAAGAAATCGAGCCTTTCAGGCATGAAATCACATAGGTGGTAGATAGTTTGGAAGTCCTTTTGGCAGACTACCTGGGGTTCTGTTATGGCGTCAAGCGCGCCATCAAGATCGCCCGGGAAAATGCTTCGCCGGATGGCAGTTCCTGTACGCTCGGCCCCATCATCCACAATCCGCAGATGGTGGAGCGGCTCAAAACCGAGGGCGTCGGAACGGTCGACCATCTGGACGACCTGCCGCAGGGCAGGATCATCATCCGCTCGCATGGCGTCGGCCCCGACACCTATGACGAAGCGGAGAGTCGCGGGCTCGAGCTCGTCGATGCGACATGTCCCCATGTCAAGAAAGCGCAGCTTTCGGCCAACGAACTCGCAGAGCAGGGATACCACGTCGTCATCATCGGCGAGAAGCGCCACCCGGAAGTCCAGAGCATTGGCGAATGGGCGGGCGGCGACGCGGACATCGTCGAGACCGAGGAGGAAGCAGAGAAGCTTGGGAGTTTTCCACGGCTCGGCATCGTCTCGCAGACGACGTTCTCCGGGGAACGGTTCAAGTCCATCGTCAGCGTGCTCCTCGAAAAATCCCGCGACGTGCGGATCCTCCGCACGATCTGCACGGCGACCGACCAGCGGCAGAAAGCCGCGCAGGAGCTCGCCAGGAACGTCGATGTCATGCTCGTCATCGGCGGCAAGAACAGCGCGAATACGACGCGCCTCGCACAGCTCTGTGCGAAAATCTGCCCGACCCATCATATCGAGACAGCCGAAGAGCTCGAGGCCGGGTGGTTTGAAAACATTGAAAAAATTGGTATTACAGCTGGTGCTTCTACACCGGACTGGATTATCAAGGAGGTATATATAAAGTGTCAGAGGATATGAAAACCCTTTTAGAGGAAGAAGAGAAGAACAGCCCGGAGATCCGGGAGCATGAGGTCGTAAAAGGCAAGGTCGTGCTCGTCAACAAGAGCGAGGCCTTCATCGATATCGGCTACAAGCAGGAAATCCCTGTTCCGAAAAAAGAGCTGGCTTATCCGGAGCCTGATTCCGCAGAGGATGTCGTGAGCGTCGGCGATGAAATCGACGTCTATATCGTTTCCCTCGGCGGCGAGAATGGCGGCCTCCTTTCCAAAGTCAAGGCAGATCGCATGGCTGCATGGAAGGATATGGAAGGCATCCAGGAGCGCGGCGAGACGGTCGAGGCAAAGGTCCAGCAGGTCGTCAAGGGCGGCCTCGTGGCTTCCGTCAACGGCCTCCGCGGCTTCATTCCGGCTTCCCAGATGGAGCTTCACTTCGTGAAAGACCTCTCCATCTATGTCGGCCAGACGGTCGAAGCACTGCCCATCGAGATTGACGTGCGCAAGCAGCGCCTCGTTCTCTCGCGCCGCCAGCTCCTCGAGGCTGAGCGCGAGAAGCGTCAGGCAGAAATCTTCGAGACGCTCGAAGCTGGCCAGACGGTCAAGGGCGTTGTCAAGCGCCTCGTGGACTATGGTGCCTTCATTGACATCGGCGGCGTGGACGGCCTCGCTCACATCTCCGACCTCGCATGGCACCGTGTCAACAAGCCGAGCGATGTGCTCCAGGTCGGTCAGGAACTCGATGTCTACGTCAAGAACGTCGACAAAGAGGCAAAGCGCATCTCGCTGTCCGTCAAGGACACGATGCGTGATCCGTGGCTCGACAAGGCGGAGAAGTACGCTGAAGGCGACCACATCGAAGGCAAGGTCATCAAGCTGACGGACTTCGGTGCTTTCATGGAAATCGAGCCGGGCTTCGACGGCCTCATCCCGATGGGCGAGCTCGCTGACCACCGCATCGAGCGTGCAGACGAAGCTGTCCACACGGGCGACATCGTCAAGGTCAAGATCCTCCGCATTGACATGAAGCGCAAACGCATTTCGCTCTCCATCACGAAGGCGAAGCGCGACGGCGACCAGGCCATCTACAAGAGCTATCTCAAGGATCAGGCCGCAAAAGAAGCAGAGGGCGACGCTCAGGAGTAATCCTCACGTTACAAGAAAAGAATCGAGGAGTGATGATTTCATCACTCCTTTTTCTTTGCAGTCATGATATGATAAGATGACAGGAGGCAGAAATGGGAAAGCATCGGTACGCAGGCACGATCCTGCGCGTCCCCGAGAGCACGCTTGCCGACGAGCTCGGGCTCGTCGCTGGCGACAAGATCCTCGAAATCAACGGCATGGCGCTGCGCGACATCATCGACCTGAGCTTCGCGTTCGCCGACGAGGAAATCGACATGCTCGTCGAGCACGCGGACGGCGAGCAGGAGATGATCTCGTTCGACAAGGATTATGACGAGGAACTCGGCGCTGAGTTCACGTCGGCTGTCTTCGACGGTATCCGCCGCTGCGCGAACAACTGCTATTTCTGCTTCGTCAACATGGGTGCGCCCGATGCCCGTGCGAGCCTCGCCATCAAGGACGACGATTATCGCCTGTCGTTCCTCTATGGCAACTTCGTGACGCTGACAAACATGGCCGAGGCTGATTTCCGCCGCATCGAGCAGTTCCATCTGTCGCCGCTCTACGTTTCCGTGCAGTGCATGAATCCCGAGCTCCGCGCGAAAATGCTGCGCTGCAAGCGCGCGGCGGAAATCGCAAATCAGCTCGACCGCCTCGAAGCGGCAGGCGCGGATTATCATACGCAGGTCGTGCTCTGCGCGGGACTCAATGACGGCGAGGAACTCGCGCGCACAATCCGCGAGATTGCCGCGCGGCGTCCCCATGCGCTCTCGCTCGCCGTCGTGCCGGTCGGCATCACGAAGTATCGCAGAGACCCATACCCGCTGAAGCAGTTTGATGCCGCAGGCGCGGCCGCTGTCATCGACGAGGCGGAGCGCTGGCAGAAGAAGCTGCGTGAGGAAACGGGGCGCACGTTCCTGTATCTCGGCGACGAGTTCTATTTCCTCGCGGGACGCGAAGTGCCGCCCGAGGAATGGTATGATGGCTTCCCACAGCTCGACAACGGCATCGGCCTGACGCGGAGCTTCCTCAAAGACTGGGAAGAAACAGCTGCCGAAGGAGAACCGTCGGCTCCGGCTGCGGCAGATGAAAACGCAGACGAGCCTGTGTATCTCGATGTTGTGACCGGCACGTCCGTCGCGCCGATTTTCGAGCGCCTGGCACGCCTTGCCGAATCGGAAACACCGGGGCTCCATGTCCGCATCGTGCCCGTCGAGAATGATTTCTTCGGCACGACGGTCAATGTCTCGGGACTCCTGACGGGCCACGACATCCTTGCGGCACTCAGCAAGCTCGACGGCCCGCGCACGGGCGTCCTGCTGCCGGAACGCGCTTTGCGGGCAGGCGAGGACATCTTTCTCGACGACATGACGCTCAGCGCGTTCCGCGAGGCGCTGCCGGGCGTGCGCGTCGAGCCCGTGGAGGGCGGCGCCGACTATTGGCAGGCACTCCACGACTGGCCGCACTATCACAAGGCGCGGGCCGGCGAAACGGCCTACATGTGGCAGAGCAACGCCGCATATACAAAAACACCTCCTTCCGTCTAGCCTCCACCTCTGGGGGAGGTGCCGAGCGTAAGCGAGGCGGAGGGGGTAGCGACGTAACGAAATTCAATAAACGTTTGTTATAGAGAAAGAAGGTACGAACTTTGAGCAAACCCATCGTTGCCATCGTCGGCCGGCCGAATGTCGGCAAGTCGACGCTTTTCAACCAGATCGGCAAGCAGCGCGTGTCCATCGTCGACGACATGCCGGGCGTCACGCGCGACCGCATCTACCTCGATGCCGAGTGGCTCGGCCATGAGTTCACGATGATCGACACGGGCGGCATCGAGCTCGACGAGAGCGACCATATCCTGAAATCCATGCGCCAGCAGGCGCAGATTGCCATGGAGGAGGCCGACGTCATCCTGTTTGTCGTCGATGGCCGTGCGGGCCTCACGCCGGCTGATGACGAAGTCGGCCACATGCTGCGCGCGACAAAGAAGCCCGTCATCCTTGCTGTCAACAAGGTCGACAGTCCCGAGCGCCAGATGGACATCTATGAATTCTACAGCCTCGGCCTCGGCGACCTCATCGGCATCTCGGCGTCGAACGCCATGAATCTCGGCGACCTGCTCGACGCCATCATCGCGGCATTTCCGGAGAAGACGGGCGAGGACAAGGCCGAAGACGAGATCAGCATCGCCGTCATCGGCCGCCCGAATGTCGGCAAGTCGTCCATCGTCAACAAGATTCTCGGCGAAGACCGCGTCATCGTCAGCGACATCCCGGGCACGACGCGTGACGCCATCGACACGCATTTCGTCAAGGACGGCCAGAAATACATGCTGATTGACACGGCTGGCATGCGCCGTCGCGGCAAGATTGACGAGCCTGTCGAGCGCTACAGCGTCATGCGTTCGCTGCGCGCCATCGACCGCGCCGACGTCGTCCTCATGATGATCAACGCCGCTGAGGGCATCACGGAGCAGGACAAGAAGATTGCGGGCTATGCGCACGAATCGGGCCGCGGCGTCGTCATCGTCGTCAACAAGTGGGACATCTATCCCGACAAGGATGACAAATCGACGCTGCGTTTCACGGAAGACCTGCGCGACGAGCTCGGCTTTTTGCAGTACGCGCCGATTCTCTACGCCTCGGCACTTACGGGCCAGCGCGTCGCCCGCGTGACGGAGCTCGTCAAGTACGTCGCCGAGCAGCAGTCCATGCGCATCAAGACGAGCGTGCTCAACGAGCTCATCCGCGACGCCGTCTCCGTCAACCCGCCGCCGATGCATCGCGGCCGCCAGCTCAAGATTCTCTTCATGACGCAGGCCGACGTGAAGCCGCCGAAGTTCATCATCTTCGTCAACGACACGGAGCTCATGCATTTCTCGTATCTGCGCTTTATCGAGAACCGCCTGCGCGAGCAGTTCGGCTTCGAGGGCACGCCGCTCGTGCTCATCGTCCGCAAGCGCAACGAAGACGAGGAGGCGTAAGAGATGAGCCTGATGCTGATTTTCTCGCTTGTCGCGAGCTACTTGCTCGGTTCCATTCCGAACGGCCTCTGGCTCGGCAAAGCGCTCTGGCAGACGGACCTCCGGAAATACGGCAGCCACAACATCGGCGCGACAAATGCTTGGCGCACGCTCGGCAAGGGCCCGGGCTTTCTGATTTTCTTCCTCGACATGCTCAAGGGTCTCGTTTCCGTCTGGCTCGGCAGCGTGCTCGTCGGTACGCCCGTCGCGATGATCCTCTGCGGCATCTTCGCCATCATCGGCCATTCGCTGTCGATTTTCATGCAGTTTCATGGCGGCAAGGGCGTTGCGACGGGTCTCGGCGTCATCCTCATGCTTATGCCCGTGCCGACGCTCATCGTCTTCGCCGTCTGGCTCGCCATCGTCGCGGTCACGCGCTACGTCTCGCTCGGCTCCATCGTCGCGGCCGCGCTCGTGCCTGTCATGGCCTGGCTTTTCGGCTACAGCTACGAATACATCGTCTTCGGCCTGCTGGCGGCGCTCTTAATCATCGTGCGTCATCACGCGAATATTGGTCGGCTGCTTTCAGGGACGGAAAGCAAGATTCACGCCGGTCATCGGTGATTTTGACAGAGAAGGAAACAATCTTGCAAAAAGGCGGGAACCGCTTGTGCAGCATATCACTGCGCGAGCGGTTCCCGCCTTTTCATATATATTATAAAATTGCCCATGCAAAAAGCGGACATGCAATCATGTCCGCTCAAATCATCAAATGGTCGGGATGACAGGATTCGAACCTGCGGCCTCTTCGTCCCGAACGAAGCGCGCTACCAAACTGTGCCACATCCCGTAAACACAAGTAATATTATAATCATGGAGAGGCCCTCTGTCAAGGATTATTTTCAAAAGAAGGCAAATTTTTTCTTTCGAAGGATTTCTGCGTGCTTGCCTTGCTTTTTCATCGGTTCTTTGCTAGACTGAAGAAAGCAATTGA
>ONJV01000085.1 GCA_900318215.1 uncultured Veillonellaceae bacterium | reverse complement strand
TCCGTCGAATGTACCGGCGACCTCCGCGAGGCAAAGATCTACGTGAGCCTCATGGGGAGCGAGCAGCAGGTCGCGGATTGCTGGAAGGGGCTTCAGAGCTCCCTCGGCTTCATCCGCCGCGAAATCGGCAAGCGCATCCGTTTGCGCTTCACGCCGGAACTCTCGTTCGCGCTCGACAAGTCGCTCGACTACAGCGCACATATCCAGGAACTCCTGCTGAAGATTCAGCGGGAGGATGCGGCGCGCCAGGCGTCCGCAGCACCTTCTACCGAAGGAGACAATTAAATGAAACTGACATTGAGTGAAACAGCGGCAGCGCTTTCGGGCGCGAAGAAGCTCGTGATTACGGCTCATGTGAACCCCGATGGCGACGCCATCGGCAGCTCGCTCGGCCTCATGCACCTTCTGCGCGGCCTCGGCAAAGACGTCACGGTTCTGCTCGATGATGATATCCCGGCGGGCTTTCATGTCCTGCCGGGATATGATGTTATCCGGCGTCCGTCAAGCGAGGAAGGCGAGAAAATCGCCTGCGACCTCTTCGTCGTGCTCGACACGATGACGGACCGCATCGGAGGGACCGCGGCCTCCGTCCATGCGCCGCGCCTCCTGAACATCGATCATCATCATACGAACCCGGGGAGCGAGAAAGAAGACCTCTATCTCGACGCTACGCGTGCCGCGACCTGCGAGATCATCTACGATCTCGCAAAAGAAATGGGAGCACCGCTTGGCAAAGAAGCGGCCATGTGCCTCTACACGGGCCTTGCCACCGATACAGGCTTCTTCCGCTTCTCGAATGCCGCATCGCATACGTATCGCGCGGCGGCCGACCTGCTCGATGCTGGCGCACAGCCGAACGTCATCTCGGAGGCGCTCGAAGTGAAGCCGCTGCAGACGGTCAAAGACCTCGGCGAGGCGCTCTCGCAGATGGAGATGTTCGCGGACGGCAAGGCGTCGGGCATCTTCCTGACGCAGGCGCAGACGGCGCGCATGGAATCGACGGAGAGCTTCATCGGTCACATCCGCGTCATTGACGGCGTCGATGTCGCCGTCGTGCTGAAATGCAAGGAGCCCGAGCTCTGCCGCGTCTCCATGCGCTCGAAGCACGTCGACGTCAGCCGCATCGCGACGGAATTCTCCGGCGGCGGCCACGTCCGCGCGGCGGGCTGCACGCTCAAGATGCCGTTCGAGCAGGCGAAGGCGACGATCATGGAGGCCATCGAAAAGGCCATCCGTGAAGGATGGACTGCATGACGGCGAAGGGGGCGGAAGCCTGTGGCTTCCTCAACGTGCTCAAGCCGCCTGGCATGAGCTCGCATGACATCGTCGGCTTCGTGCGCCACCAGCTTGGCATCAAGAAAGTCGGCCATGCGGGTACGCTCGACCCCGGTGCGGCGGGCGTGCTGCCCGTCGCCGTCGGCCGCGCGACGAGGCTCATCGAATACCTCGAACATGCGGACAAATCATATCGCGCCGAGCTCGTGCTCGGCATCGCGACGGATTCCGGCGATACGAGCGGCACGGTGCTCGAACAGCTCGATGTATCGTCATTTGCGATGCCGAGCCGCGAAACGGTCGAAGCGGCGCTTGAAAAATTCCGCGGCGAGATTACGCAGGTGCCGCCTGCGCATTCCGCCATCAAGATTGGCGGCCGAAGGGCGTATGAGCTCGTTCGCGAGGGCAAGACCGTCGAGATTCCCGAGCGCCATATCACGATTCATGCGCTCGACCTCGTCAGCTATGACGCAGAAAAGCGCCGCCTGCTGTTCGACGTCACCTGCTCGCGCGGCACGTATATCCGTACGCTCTGCATCGACATCGGGCGCGCGCTCGGCCTGCCTGCCGTCATGACGTTCCTCGTGCGCACGCGTGTCGGCGACTTTTCGCTCGCCGAGGCCATGACGCTCGAAGAACTCGCAGCGGCAGGGGAGAAGGCGCTGCTTGCGCCAGAGGACATGCTCTCGGGTCTGCCGCGCTATGACCTGCCCTCAGGCCGTGAAAACGCATTCTGCAACGGTCTCTCGACGCACGATTTCCATCTGGCAGAAGACGAAGCCGCCTGCAAGGATGGCGCCATCGTGCGCGTCTATGGCGCCGGCACGTTCCTCGGCATCGGCCGCATCGACAGCGCCGCCGTGACGGTGACGCCAGAGAAGGTCATCGCCGCGCCGCTGCCAAAGCAAAAACCACAACCAACAGGAGCTTGATGCCTATGCAGGTCTATCACAAACTCAAGGATTTCACACAGAAATATCCGCGCATCTCCGTTGCGCTCGGCATGTTTGACGGCGTCCACATCGGGCACCAGAGCATCATCCGCCGCGCCGTCGAGCTCGCGCGCAAAGTGCATGGCACGAGCGCCGTCTTCACGTTCAGCAACCATCCGCTGTCCGTGCTGTCGCCCGAGCACATGCCGCCCCAGATTGGCACGGAGGCGCTCAAAGAGCAGCAGGCCTGCGAGCTCGGCGTCGACCTCTTCGTCTGCATCCCGTTCACGCGCGACTTCGCCCAGCGGACACCGGAAGAATTTCTGGCGCTGCTGCGCGACGATTTCGCGCCGCGCTACGTCGTCACGGGGCCGAATTATACGTTCGGGCAGAAAGGGCGCGGCACGCACCGCCAGCTTTTGCGAGAGGGTGCAGACTACGGCTTCCATGCCGAAATCTGCCCGGCCGTCCTGCGCGGCGGCCGTCCCGTGAGCTCGACGCGCATCCGTGCGCTGATTGCGGACGGCAATCTCGACGAAGCCAATGACTTCCTCGGCCATCCGTTCCGCCTCGTCGAGCGCGTCATCCACGGCGACCGCCGCGGCCGCACGATCGGCTTTCCGACGGCGAACCTGCCCATCCAGCCGCAGGCCGCCATGCTGCCGAACGGCGCCTATGCCGTGCGCGTGCAGGCGGGCGGCCGCTGGTACGGCGGCATGGCGAACATCGGCGACAACCCGACATTTGCCGGCTGCACCCGCCGCGTCGAAGTCAACATCGCCGATTTCTCCGGCGACCTCTACGACCGCGTCATCGTCGTCGACTTCCTCGCGAAGCTCCGCGACGAACAGACATTCGCCAGCGCTGACCAGCTCGTGCGCCAGCTGCGGAAAGACCGCGAGAACGCCGAAAAGATCTGGCGCAAGCGCTAAGCAGAAAGCAGGTGCAGGAACATGCATACAGCCATGCCAATCGGAATCGATGATTTCAAGGAAGCGCGGGAAGGGTATTACATCGTTGACAAAACGTCGTTCCTTTCGCGTTTTTTCCCGGGCCATCCGAAAGTGACGTTGATCACGCGGCCGCGACGGTTCGGCAAGACGATGACGCTTTCGATGCTGCGGTATTTCTTCGACTGCGAAGGCGCCGAGGAGCATCGGAAGCTTTTCGATGGGATGGCAGTCTCGCAGGATACCGCCCTGATGAAAGAGATGGGGACACGTCCCGTGCTGTTCTTCTCCATGCGGGGCTGGAAGGCAACGGACTGGGACGCGATGCAGGAAACCATAACGAATGGCTTGCAGCAAGTGGCACAGCAACACAAATATTTGTTGCAGAGCAATCGCGTTGATCCGGCAGATCGGCAGTTTTTACAGCGTATGTATGATGGTTCGGCCCCCATATCATCTTTGCGGACTGCCCCTGCGCGGCTGCTCCAGATGCTGGAAGCGCATGATGGAAAGAAAGCCGTCTTTCTTTTGGATGAATACGACGTTCCCATCCAGTCTGCCTGGGAACATGGCTATTATGATGAGGCCATCGATTTCTTCCGCGCGTTTCTCACGACGTCTCTGAAGTCGAATCTCTCCTTGGACTTCGCTGTCCTGACAGGCGTTCTGCGCATCTCGAAAGAGAGCATCTTTTCCGACCTCAACAACCTCGATGTGGACAGCATCCTCCATCCCAAATATCCGACCGTGCTCGGCTTTACGTCGGAGGAAGTGGAAAAAATCGCGGATGATCTCGGCCGTGCCGACCGTCTGCCAGAGCTTCGGGAATGGTATGATGGCTATCGCATTGCCGGACATGAGATTTACAATCCTTGGTCTGTCGTGAAATACTTCGACCGGGACTGCCAGCCGGAAACCTACTGGGTGAATACGTCGGGAAATGCCATCCTGGGCGAGATGCTCCATCGTGCCGTCCGAAAGACGCTCGATGCACTGCAATCACTGATTCAGGGAGGTTCCATTCGCGCAAGCCTTTCTGATGAATATATCTATAGCGATATTTTCAAGAACAAGAATGTCTTGTATGCGATGCTGCTGGCGACAGGATACCTGACGACGAAGATGCTCCGCTCCACAGAACTGGGGCTCCAGGCAGAGCTCATCCTGCCGAATCGCGAGCTGCGCTCGATTTTCCGCATCGAAGTGCTGGAACGGTATCAGAGTGATGAAGCGGACATCGAGATTCCCGAGCTCATGCAGGCATTTGTTGATGGCGACATCGAAACCGTGCAGGAAGGCCTGTCGGAATATCTCGTGCTCCTCACGAGCAGCTTCGATGCCGCAAAAGGGCGCGAGGCGTTTTATCACGGCTTCGTCCTCGGCATGACGGCTGTCCTCACGGAGGACTATGTCATCCGCTCGAACCGCGAGTCCGGCTATGGCCGTTACGATATCGCAGCGACGCCGAAAGACACGTCCCGGCCGGGGTTCATCATTGAATGTAAGCTCGCTGAACCTGGAGAATCCTTGGAGGACAAAGCAGATTTGGCGCTTCGCCAGATAGAAGAAAAACACTATGATGCCGAACTCGTCCGCGAAGGCGTCAAGGTCATCCATCGCTATGGCATCGCATTCTCCGGCAAAAAGCTCTGCGCGAAAATCGCTGAATAAACATATAAGAACATCACCGCTGCGAAGGCGGCAAGACATTCACGTCTTGCCCGCCTTCACGGCGGTTTTTTTGTATCTTTTTCGTCGAACTTGTGGATAAACAACGTTAAATTTCTAATAACCCTTTACCCCCCCCTAAATGCGCTATAATGAATAAACAAAATAGAGTACACGAATGCACGAGAGTCCGCAGAGAATGTTGACGTCGGGTGCAGGTGAAGGAGTATTGTCTACATGAATCAGGATGAAATCGCTGTATCTGTCATCATGCCGATTTACAATCAGGAGAAGTATCTGGAGGAAAGCCTGACGAGCGTCCAGCGTCAGACGCTCTCGAACATCGAAATCCTCTGCATGGACGATGGCTCTACGGACGCGACGGCGGAGATGCTGGATGCGTATGCAAAGGAAGACCCGCGCATCCGCGTGGTGCACAAAGAAAACAGCGGCTATGGCAGCACGATGAATCAGGGGCTCGACCTCTGCCGTGGAAAGTATGTCAGCATCGTGGAACCAGACGATTTCATTTCGGAAAATATGCTTCAGGACCTTTATGAAATCGCGGAAGCCAATCATACGGATTTCGTCAAATCGGACTTCGCTTTGCTCGAGGGCGAGAAGGGAAAGTACGATGTCACGCCAGTCAAGATTTACGACGATGCATCGATGTATGGCAAGGTGCTGAACAAGGAGGAACGAAACACCTTGTTCAAGGCATGGCTGGCAACGTGGACGTGCCTCTACCGGCGCACCTTTCTCAAGTTCAACAACATCCGTTATCACGAGACGCCGGGCGCATCGTATCAGGATACGGGCTTCTGGTTCCAGACAACGGCGCTCGCGGAGCGTGTCTACCTGCATCCACAGTACTACTACCATTACCGCCAAGACAATCCGAATTCCTCCATGCAGAGCAAGGCAAAGATTTATTGCCTTTCACAGGAATATGACTGGATTTACGACAGGCTTCGTGCGCATGGGATTCTGGAGGAATATCTCCCGCAATATATCATGAGTCGCTTCGCAGGTGCGCGTGACACGGTGCGTCGGCTGGCACCTGAGTATCAGCTGGAGTTCCTCTGGCATACGGCGGGCTGCTTCCGCCAGCTCGAGCGCGAGGGAAAGCTCGACACGTCGTTCATGTGGGACGATGACAGGCGCAAGCTCCAGAAAATCATGGAAAGCCCGGAGGGGTACTATCAGGACCTTACGTCGGTGCCGCAGTATCTCCATGAAATGACGCAGCCATACAAGCATTTCTACATTTACGGTGCCGGTCAGCGTGGAAAAGCGATTTATCAGGCACTGGCTCCTGAGGATCGGGGGCGTTGCCTCGGATTCCTCGTGACGGACGAACGGGATGCTGGCGGCAGGCTCTTTGGAGAAGCCGTCCGACCACTGGAATATGTCACCATCGACGAGGAAACAGGCGTCGTGCTGGGCGTGACGGAACGTTATCGGGAGGAGATGCTCGCGGAGCTCCGCAAGCGGAATATCTACACCGATATCGTCCTTGCGAAAGACGGACAGATGGATGTTGCCTATCCGAAAATCTCCGTTATTGTGCCAGTCTACAATGTCGAGCGCTATCTCGAAGCCTGCCTCTACAGCATCGTCACGCAGGACGAGCGCGACATCGAGATTCTCTGCGTTGACGATGGTTCGACGGACCATAGCCCCGACATCCTCGCTGCCTGGGCACAGCGGGATCCGCGCATTCGCGTCATCCATCAGAAGAACAGCGGCCTGGCCGCTGCCAGGAACAGCGGCCTGGCGAACGTGCGCGGTACGTACGTCTGCTTTGTGGACAGCGACGACCTGCTGATGCCCGGCGCCTTGAAGAAACTCTGGCAGGCAGGCGAGGATTCTGGAGCAGACATCATCACGTATGAGACGGCACCACTCCTTTTCGAACAGCCGTCCCATCGGGATGCCAAGACAGAAGAATATTACGAAGTCAAGGGAAGTTATAGTGGCTTGCGCACCGGTCGCAGTTATTTCTGCGACATGATGGAAGGCAACGATTTTGTCGAATCCGCTTGGTTGCTCTTCATCAAGAGCAAATGGCTCCGCAAAGAACAGCTGTTGTTTGCAAAGGGGCGCTACTATGAGGATGCTGTCTTTGCTCTGCAGTGCTATCTGCGCTGCGAAAAGATGTTGCATATCCAGGAGCAGCTCTACTGCTACCGCATCCGTGCCAATTCCACGATGACGTCATCGGCAGACTACAAGCGCGCGATGGACCGCATGTGGGTCATGAAGGAATGTCTCAAAGTCATCTACACGCAGGACATGGGGCAGCGCGTGAAGGGCAACATTGCCAAATTTGCCTGCATGGCGATGTGGAACCTCAAGCTGATTTGCCAGCAGATGCCTTCAGAAGACCGGATAAAGCTTGCAGCATTTCCGCTCAATTCGCTGGATGGACTTCTCGTACAGAGTCTGGAACTTTTGCGTACGCCATCGGATGCCAGCCTGGGAGGAGCTCCCACGAAGCTGCATGATCGGGAGCGTCTGCAAAAACTCCTTGAGGCCGTGAAATCCAGTCGTGCCGTCATCCTCTATGGTGCGGGGCAGATTGGCCACAAGGTTCACAGCTTGCTCAAGAAGCAGCACATCCACGGCAAAGTCCTCGGCTTTGCTGTCAGCGAAGCCCCGCAGAAGAGCCGGAAGGAAGGGCTGGTCGTGCAGGAAATCGCCCGCTATGCAAAAGATGCCAAGCGCAAAGGCACGGTGCTCATCGTCAGCGCCAATCAGGACAACCAGCCGGACATGGTGAAGCGGGCAACAAAGATCGGATTCAAGAAAATCCTGACGATTGATTACCGGCTGGAGTGTCTGATTGACGAGGTGCTGAAAGGAAGGGCATTGTGAGCGCAGAAGGTGCTGCGGCTCCCGCAGTCAGCATCATCGTGCCAGTTTGCAACCAGGAGGCATATCTGCCAACCTGTATCCGAAGCCTGCAAATGCAGACAATGCGAAATATCGAAATCCTTCTCGTCGATGATGGTTCCAATGATGGCTCGGCAGAAATCTGTGATGCTGCCGAAGCATCTGACACTCGCATGAACGTGCTGCATCAAAAAAATGCTGGTGCGACAGCGGCGCGCAAGGCAGGACTTCGGATGGCGTCTGCACCCTATGTGACATTCGTGGACAGCGATGACTGGATTGAGCCGGAGCTTTGTGAAACCCTGTATGATATGGCTGTTTCTACAGGGGCAGAGCTCGTGATAGGCGCGCATTTTCGCGAAGACGAGGATATGCAGCGGGTGGAGAGGAGTTCTCTACCGGATGGATATTATCATCGGCAGCGGATGGAGCGTGACGTCTTTCCGAAACTCTTCCACAATGATTTTCGTGATGCATGGAGCATTTATCCCTATCTCTGTGGCAAATTATTTTTACGCAGGCAGCTGCAACCGTTGCTGGAACGCGTAGATGATGACATTCGCCTGGGAGAGGATGCGTGCGTCACCTATCCGTATATCTTGCAGTCGCAGTCCCTTGCCATCGTCCATCGGCCGCTCTATCACTATGCACAGCATGAAGGTTCACAAGTGCGGCAGCAGCTTGCACCGAGATACCTCGGGACATTTCAGCGGATTTACGAAATTTTGCTTGACAGCTTGATAAAACAAAATAGAGCACTCTTATTGGAACCGCAACTGCGGACATATCTTCTGACAACGATGCTTCTGCCGCGGTGCTATGATCTCCTGCTAGAGCTGTCGGCGTATGATTTCGTGTTTCCTTTTCGCGACGTGCCAGCAGGGAGCAGGGTCATTATTTATGGCGCGGGAGTTTGGGGAACATCTCTTCATAATTTTCTGCATCGGACAAAATTGGCAGATGTTGTTTTGTGGCTGGATGCCAGAGCCCCCAGCTTGCGGAAGTATGGGCTTGCCGTTAGTTCCTTGCAAGAAGTCGGAAATTGGCCTGCGTATGACCATGTTTTGATTGTCATCATGAAATCTAGCACGGCACAACGTGTTCGAAAAGATTTGATAGAGCATGGCGTAAGTGAGTCGAAAATCGAGGTCGTGGACGAGGTGTATGTTACGAGTGACGAAACGTGGCGCAGATTTGGGTTCTAATATTTTTCAAAAATGAAGGAGGCGGTTTTGTGTACGATTATCTTTTGGTAGGTGCTGGGCTTTATAATGCTGTCTTTGCAGAAACGGCGTTGCGTCATGGGCGCTCCTGCCTGGTTGTTGAACGACGCAACCATATCGGAGGGAATTGTTATACATATGAGCAAGCGGGCATCATCGTGCACAAATATGGAGCTCATATTTTTCGGACATCGGATCGAAAGGTTTGGGATTATCTCGGGCATTTTGCAGAATTCAATCATTTTGTGAATTCTCCGATTGCACGTTATCATGACGAAACATATAATCTTCCATTCAATATGAATACTTTTGCTGAGTTGTGGCATGTGTTCACGCCATCGGAGGCACAGGAAAAAATCCGCGAAACGAGCGCGCATGTCCATCAGCCAGCGCGGAATCTTGAAGAACATGCGATTCATCTGGTCGGAACTGACATCTACGAACGGCTGATCAAGGGGTATACGGAAAAACAGTGGGGGCGGAAATGCACAGAGTTGCCCGCAAGCATCATGCGACGTCTTCCACTGCGTTTTACCTATGATAATAATTATTATCGTGACCGTTATCAAGGTATCCCTATCGGTGGTTATACGCGCATCATCGAACAGATGATGCAGGGAGCAGATATTCGTCTCAATGTTGATTTTGATCAGCAGGGATTGTCAATAGTTTTGTGTAAATTTTTCAGTCAGCCTTGTCGTACTTATGCATCAAGGCCGACATGCGCTCATCCATTTCGAGTTGGTTACGCACA
>ONJV01000171.1 GCA_900318215.1 uncultured Veillonellaceae bacterium | reverse complement strand
CCGTCTATCAATTCTTCGCCACACAGCGCGCATGGAAAGGGGAACACGCATGACATATACCGATTTACATATCCACTCGCTCGTCTCCGATGGCAGCATGACGCCGGAAGAAATCGCAGCCTATGCAAAGAAGCGGGGCCTTTCGGCTTTTGCGCTGACGGATCATGACAACATCGCTGGCGATGCGGCAGCCGAAAAAGCTGCGCGCGAGCTCGGCCTCGGCTTTGTGCCCGGAATGGAGCTCTCCGTGCGCTTTCATGGGCGCAAGCTTCATATCGTCTGCCTCGGCTTTGACCGCGAGCATCCATCGTTTCAGAAATTCTACAAGAAGGTGCGCGCTTCGAAAGAGGCGAAGATTCATGAAATCGTCTCGTTCGTGCGCGCGCGCGGCATCAAGATTACGATGGAGGACGTCGAGCGCTTTGCCTACGGCCTGGCGGACCGCTATGCCATCATGCGCTACCTCGTCTCGCTCCATCTCTATGAGCATGCGCAGCCGCTCTGGGACAACTACCTCGACCCGGCTGTCCATGCCCTCGGTCTCGACGGCGTCATCGAGCCAGAGGAGGCGCTGCCCATCATCCACGAGGCGGGCGGCATCACGTCACTTGCACATTTCCACAAGCGCATCGGCCTCAAGGGCATGACGCGCGACGAGCAGGAGGCCACGGTTGCCGAGCTCCACGCGCTCGGTCTCGACGGCATGGAGTGTTGGTATCCGAACTATACGGACGACGACCGCGCGTTCGCCGCGCACCTCATCGAGACTTATGACCTGCTGCCGACGGCAGGTACAGATTTCCACGGCACGAACCGGCCGGAAATCGACATGGGGAGCGGTCTCGGGAAAGACCTCGCCATTCCGGGCCGCATTTTCACAGGCGTCACGGAGCATGTGAAAAAATTCGTCCTGCCGGCCTGATAACCGCCATTGATGGTAAAATAGAAATTGTGTATTTTTTCGTTGCTTTTTCGACGGCAGTTTGCTATAATCAAGACGTAGTAAATCACAAGGCCGTGCAAGCACAGGCCTTGATGATAGAAGAAGATGGAGCGTTCCTCATGGATTCTGTTGAGAGATGCGTCGTCTAGCTTTAAGGAGGCTGTTTGAATTATGAAAGTAACAGTTGTTGGTGCAGGTAATGTCGGTGCTACGGTCGCAAACGTCCTCGCGCAGAAGAACTTTGCCAGCGAAGTCGTCCTCGTCGATATCAAGGAAGGCGTTTCCGAAGGCAAGGCTATGGACATCATGCAGACGGCACATCTGCTGAACTTCGACACGACGGTCACGGGCGTCACGGCGAAGATTGGCGATGAGGAAGGCTACGCTCCGACGGCTGGCTCCGACGTCGTCGTCATCACCTCCGGCATGCCGCGCAAGCCGGGCATGAGCCGCGAAGACCTCATCGGCGTCAACGCGAAGATTGTCAAGAGCGTTGTCGACCAGGCCCTCAAATATTCCCCGAACGCCATCTTCATCATCATCTCGAACCCGATGGATGCTATGACGTTCCTCACGCTCAAGGACAGCAAGCTTCCGCGCAACCGCGTCATCGGCCAGGGCGGCATGCTCGACAGCAGCCGTTTCCGTTATTTCCTCAGCAAGGCACTCCAGAAGGCTGGCTATCCGGCTACCCCGACGGACATCGACGGCATGGTCATCGGCGGCCACAGCGACAAGACGATGGTTCCTCTGACGAGTGTTGCTACGTATCGCGGCATCCCTGTCAAAGAGCTCCTCACGGCTGACCAGCTCAAGGAAGCTGTCGAGTCCACGAAGGTCGGCGGCGCTACGCTGACGAAGCTCCTCGGCACGTCCGCTTGGTATGCTCCGGGCGCTGCTGCTGCAGCTATGGTCGAGGCCATCGCTCTCGATGCCAAGAAGCTCATCCCGTGCTGCGTCTACCTCGATGGCGAGTATGGTGAGAAAGACCTCTGCATCGGTGTTCCGGTCATGCTCGGCAAGAACGGCGTCGAGAAGATTGTCGAGTACAAGCTCGATGGCGACGAGAAAGCCAAGTTCGACGAGTCCGTCCAGGCAGCTCGCAACACGAACTCCAAGCTCGGCGATGCACTGAAATAAGATTTGAAGGCTCCCTCTCAGAGGGAGCTGGCCTGAAGGGCCTGAGGGTTAAGCAGGCGCAAGGCGCTTTAGCGCCTATGCGGTCGCTTATGCCGTAAGGCGGTACCGAAGGTAGGTACACACTTTCAATGAGAAATTCGAGTCGAAGGTAGAAGATGCCTCCGGCTCGAATTTTTTATGTATGGAGGAAATTGTATATGACCGACGAAGACTACATGAGAGAAGCTCTGCGCGAGGCGCAGGCCGCCTACGACATCGGCGAAGTGCCCATCGGCGCCGTGCTCGTCGACGAAGCGGGTGAGATTGTCTCGCGCGGCCACAATCTGCGTGAGACCGCACACGACGCGACGGCCCATGCCGAAATGATTGCCATCCGCACGGCCTGCGAAAACTCACGCTCTACGTGACGATCGAGCCATGCCCGATGTGCGCGGGCGCCATCGTCATGAGCCGCGTCGACCGCGTCGTCTACGGCAGCACGGACGCAAAAGCCGGTGCCTGCGAATCGCTCTTCAACATCCCGGGCCATCCCGCGCTGAATCATGCGCCCGAGATGACAGCAGGCGTCTTGCAGGAAGAATGTGCGGCCATTATGAAGCGCTTCTTCCGAGAGCGGCGGGAGAAGCGAAAAGTGCAAAAAAACAGTACATCTTCTTGACGCTTTTTTTCATAATCGATATAATGAAACAATAAGCAACTGAAACGATGCTGCAGGGACGTGCATCGTGAGATCGAACGGAATCAGGTGAAGGATATGAGACCAGACCGCAAGGCGCCGCCCATCGAGCCGGAGACGGATCCGAATGTTGAGAAGAAGGCTGTTGCGCTCCAGTATGACCAGCAGCGCGACCGTGCGCCGCGCGTGACGGCGAAGGGGCGCGGCTATGTCGCGGAGAATATCCTCGCGGCTGCGCAGAAGCATACGGTGCCGATCTACCAGAACAAGACGCTTGTCAATATGCTGATGGCGCTCGAGCTCGACCGTGAGATCCCGCCGGAACTCTATCGTTCCATCGCCGAGGTCATGGCCTATGTCTACCGCATGGACCGCGAGCGCGGCGAGCGGAAGAAACAGGAGCCTATGCCATGAGAAAGCAGCAGCTCGGCCGCGCGGGCGAGGAAGAAGCGGCCTCGTTTCTCAAAAGGAAGGGCTACGTGCTTGCGGCGCGCAATTACCGTGCGAAGGTCGGCGAGATCGACATCATTGCGTGGCAGGACGCGCAGACGCTTGTCTTTGTCGAAGTCAAGACGCGCACGGGCCTCTCGTATGGAAAGCCTGCCGAGGCTGTGAATTACGCCAAGCAGCGAAAAATCATCCGCACGGCGCAGTGGTACTTGCTTCAAAAGCACATTGACGGCTGCCGCTGCCGCTTCGATGTCATCGAGGTCTATGCGATGACGGCCGGTGCATGGAAGGTGCGCCAGATCGAGGGCGCGTTTGAAATGTGATGGGAGGCTTTGGATGTTTGCAAAATCGTATGGCGCGGCGACGCTCGGCGTGGACGGGCTCATCATCGACGTGGAAGTCGATGCGGGGTACGGACTGCCTGCGTTCGACATCGTCGGCCTGCCGGATACGGCGGTGCGCGAGAGCAAGGAGCGCGTGCGCACGGCCATCAAGAATTCGGGGCTCAAGCTCCAGCAGGAAAAAATCACGGTCAACCTCGCGCCGGCCGACATCCGCAAGGACAGTCCCGGCCTCGATCTGCCCATCGCCGTGGGACTTCTCGCGGCGCATGGGCTTTTTCCTATGAAGAAAATCGAGGGCTGCCTGTTTTCGGCGGAGCTCTCGCTCGAAGGAGAATGTCGTCCCGTGCAGGGCGTGCTGCCGATGGCAATCGCGGCGAAAGAACAGGGGTTCCGCGCCATCTTCGTTGCGCCCGCGAATGCAAATGAGGCATTGCTCGTGCAGGGGCTCGCGGTCTATGCCGTTGCGACGCTTGCGGAGCTCGTATCGTTCCTCAAAGGCGAAAAGGAGCTCGCACCTGCCGAGGCGCAGCAGCTTTTGAGTGACGGGCAGGGCTGGACGGATGATTTCGCCGACGTGCAGGGGCAGTTCGCGGCCAAGCGGGCGCTCGAAATCGCGGCGGCGGGCGGCCACAATGTGCTGATGGTCGGCGTGCCGGGCAGCGGCAAGACGATGCTCGCGCGGCGCATGAGCTCGATTCTGCCCGCGCTGACACCCGAGGAAGCGCTTGAGGTTACGAAGATTTACAGCATCGCGGGACTTTTGAAGCATGATGGCGGCCTCGTGACACAGCGGCCGTTCCGCGCACCGCACCACACGACGAGCATGACGGCGATGATCGGCGGCGGCAGCATCCCGCGCCCGGGCGAGGTCACGCTCGCGCATCATGGCGTGCTGTTCCTTGACGAATTGCCGGAATTTGGCAAATCGACGCTCGAGGTCTTGCGCCAGCCTTTGGAAGATCGGGAGATTCTCGTGAGCCGCGTCCATGCCTCGCTGAAGTTTCCGTCGTCGTTCATGCTGATTGCGGCGATGAATCCATGTCCATGCGGCTACCACGGCGACGAGTCGGGCGGGCACCATTGCGAGTGCACGCCGGGCGAAATCAAGCGGTATACGCGAAAGATTTCAGGGCCGCTTTTAGACCGCATTGACATCCACATCCGTGTGCCGCGCGTCGAGTACAAGGAACTCGCTTCGCGCGAGCAGGCCGAGCCGTCATCTGCCATCCGCGCCCGCGTGGAAGCGGCGCGCGAGATCCAGCATGAACGGTTGAAGACGTATGGCATCTACTCGAACGCGCAGATGAACCACGCGATGATCCAGCGGCTCTGTCCGCTCGGAGATGCGGCGCAGCAGCTGCTGCAGGCGGCGTTTGAAAAGATGCATCTTTCCGCGCGCTCGTATGACCGCATCATCAAGGTCGCGCGCACGATTGCCGACCTCGCGGGCGGCGGCCCCATCGGCCCGCGCGAAATCGGCGAGGCCATCAAGCTCCGCAACGATGTCGGGCTGAGCCTCGAATGAATCAGGAGGATTTTCTTTGGAGGAAAGAACATGCTGACGGCGCAGGTCTTCGTCAATGTGCCGGTCAAGAGCATTGCAAAACCTTATACATATCGCGTGCCGGACCCCCTCGTGCAGGTGGGAGCGGGCTGGCGCGTCCTCGTACCCTTCGGCGGCCGGAAAGTCGAAGGGTTTGTTGTTTCTGTGGCGGAAAAAAGCGCGGCCGAGCTCGCGGGCATCAAGCTCAAGGACATCCTCGCCTGCGTCGATGAAGAGGCGTGGTTCACGCCCGTGCTGCTCGAGGCTGCGCGGTGGCTCGCGGACTTCTATCTTTGCTCGCTCGCCGAAATCATGCGGCTTTTCATGCCGGGCAAGAGCGGCGTCAAAATCACGGTCGAGTACGTCGCGGATGAATCGCAGGAAAACCACGTCCTGCTCGGCATGGCATCGTATCGCAGGCTCTATGACTATGTCGCCGAAAATGGGCCCGTGCGGCGGGCCGCACTCCGAAAGGCGCTGCCCGAGCTCGCGGACGAACTGCCTGCCATGCTCGAAAAACTCACGGGGTATCATGTGCTGATGAAGGAGTACGCGGCCGAAAAGCGCGACGCCGCGCTGTATGAACGCTATGTCGTCTTGAAAGAAGCGTTGACGCCCGAGCGTGAGAGCGGATTTTCCCGCCGTCGGGCCCAGCTCGCGCTCTGGCGTTACCTCACGGCGCATGATGGCACGGCGAGCCTCAAGGAACTTGAAAGCGAGGGCATCCATGCTGAGGCGGCAAAGAAGCTCGCGGCGGCAGGCATCGTCGTCATCCGCCGCCGCCGCGTCCTGCGCGACAGCTATGCAGGGGCCGCGCGCGTCCATGAACCGCGCACGTTGACGGAGGAACAACAGCAGGCGGTCGCGGCCGTGCGCCCGTCGATGGCGGCGGGGGAATACCACGGCTTTCTGCTCTATGGTGTCACGGGCAGCGGCAAGACACAGGTCTATATCGAGCTCGCGCGGCTCGTGCGCGAACGCGGCCGCAAGGTCATCGTGCTCGTGCCAGAAATCGCTTTGACAGGACAGCTCGTGCGCGCGTTCCAATCGTATTTTGCGGGCGACATCATCGTCATGCACAGCCGCCTGACGCTCGCCGAGCGCAACGACGCCGTCATCCGCGTGCGGCGCGGGGAGGCGGGCATCATCATCGGCGCGCGCTCGGCGCTTTTCACGCCTGCCGATGATGTCGGCCTCATCATCCTCGACGAGGAACAGGACATGAGCTATAAGCAGGACGAATCGCCGCGCTACCATGCGCGCGTTGTCGCTGAAGAGCTTGCGCATCTGCACCACGCCGTGCTGCTGCTCGGCAGCGCGACGCCGTCGCTTGAAACGTATCATCGCGCCAGGACGGGCGAACTGACGCTGCTCACGATGCGCCATCGCGTCGGCGACATCCCGCTGCCCGAGGTTTCGTGCGTCGATATGCGGCAGGAGCTTCGAATGGGCAACCGCCACATCATCTCGCGGCCGCTCGAAAACCTGATTCGCAAGACCATCGCGGCGCATGAGCAGCTCATCATCATGCTGAACCGGCGCGGCTACTCGACGTTTGTCATGTGCCGCTCGTGCGGCGAAGTCATCCATTGTCCCGACTGCGGCATGCCGCTCGTCTATCACGAGACGAAGCATGGCGGCAAGCTGCTTCTCTGCCATCACTGCGACATCCGCCAGCCCGTGCCCGACATCTGTCCGAAATGCGGCAGCCGCTACATCAAGTATTTCGGCTCGGGCACGGAAAAGCTTGAGCAGGAGCTCCGCTCCCTCGTGCCCGAGGCGCGCATCGAACGCATGGATCGCGACACGACAAGCGGCAAATTCGCGCATCAGGAAATCCTCGGCCGTTTCCGCCGAGGTGCGTTCGACATCCTCTTGGGCACGCAGATGGTCGCGAAAGGCCACGACATCCCGAACGTCACGGCCGTCGGCATCATCAGCGCCGACGCGAGCCTCAACCGGCCCGACTTCCGCGCGGCCGAACGCTGCTTCATGCTGATCACGCAGACCGCCGGTCGGGCAGGCCGCCACACGGCGGACGGCGAACGCGGCCACGTCCTCGTGCAGACGTACAACACGGAGCATTACGCCGTCCAGTGCGGCATCCATCAGGATTACGAAGGCTTCTACCAGAAAGAAATCGCCTTGCGGAAAGCCATGGGCTATCCTCCCTTCACGCGCCTCATCAAGCTGCTGTTCCAAAGCAACGATGAAACTGCCGCGAAGCAGTCCGCGCTCGCTTTCGTCCAAGCGTTCCAGCAGCGCTATCCCGGCGGCACCTCCACCCCGCTCGGCACGCCGCCGAAAACAAACACCGTCATCGGCCCCGCGCCAGCGCTCATTGCCTGCTTCCGCGGCACATACCGCTTCGTCGTCCTCATCAAGGCCCTCGACCTCGAGGGCGTCCGCCAGTTTTTGCGCGAGCAGGGGTTGCACCTGCGCACCGACGTCGCCATCGACATCGATCCAATTACGATCATGTGATTCTTTTTGTTACGCATGGAGATTTCAACGAAAAGATAGGAGTTTATACGAAAAAAATATATTATTTTAGTGTTTTGTATACTTATGCTTTTACAGACTGCAAGCGTATCTG
>ONJV01000244.1 GCA_900318215.1 uncultured Veillonellaceae bacterium | reverse complement strand
CTACCAGGCCGCGCTGACGTTCGGCAAGGCGTACATCGAAGCGGGCGCGGACGCCATCGTCATCGAGGACATGATGGCGTCGCTCGACATGATCAGCCCGAAGAACTACCGCCAGCTCGCGCAGCCGTATGAGAAGAAGCTCATCGCCGAGCTCGGCGTGCCCGTCATCCTGCACATCTGCGGCAAGCTCGACAAGGTCATGCTCGACATCGCGGACACGGGCTGCGCCGGCATCAGCGTCGAGTCGGCCGTCAACATCCCGGCTGCGAAAGCGGCGTACAAGGAAAAAGGCATCCGCCTGCCGATCATCGGCGACATCAGCCCGTCGGGCGTGCTCCTGAACGGCACGCCGGACGAGATCAAGGACGCTGTTCACGATGCGCTCGCGCGCGGCGTCGACATCATCTCGCCGGGCTGCGCGGCCGCACCGAGCACGCCGCTCGCGAACCTCAAGGCCATGGTCGAGGGCGCAAAGGACGCCTGAGCCATCGGTTGGGACGGTACTGACCGTTTCATGATGTGCAGCGGAAAGGGAAAGGAAGGAGGCGCGGCGCATGTACATCACGTTCCTGCCGAGCGGCAGGCGCGCCCGCGTCAAGAAGGGGGAGACGATTCTCCAGGCGGCGAAGCGCACGGGCGTCCCCATCGAGAGCGCCTGCAGCGGCACGCGCTGCTGCGGTCTCTGCCGCGTGCACGTGCTGCCGGAAAAGCCATCGAAGCGCTGGGACGACGAGCCGCTCGTCGCGCCATCCGACCGCCGCGAGCGCTCGGCTCTCTCGCCGGAGGAACGGCGGGACGGCTGGCACCTCGCCTGCATGACGAAGCCCGTGGCGAGCATCCGCGTCGAAGTCCCGAAGCCGAAGAAGCAGCGCCTCATCCCGACGGCGACGGGCGAAAAGCTCCCCGTCTTCGACTGCAACCATGCGGGCAGCGAGGAGATCCCCGCGTTCGTCATCCGGAAATTCGGCGCGAGCTATTGGGACGCATACCAATACGCGCCGCTCATGAGCGCGGCGTCCGCGCTCATCGCCGACAGCAATGGCGACGAGGTCTGCAAGCTGCCGTTCTGCGTGACGATCGAGGCCGGCGCGTTCGGCGCCGAGATTTCGTATCCCGAAAACGGCGTGCTGCCGCTGCCGGGGCAGCCGATGATCCAGCGCATCGAAGACCTCGACACGCTCGGCGACATCGATTTTTCGCAGGGGCGCATCGCCGAAGTGCTCGAGGCCGTCCGCCTGCTGCACGCCGTCGGCCGCCGCTGCGTGCTGAAAGTCGAAGCGCCGTTTACCGTGCTCTCGATGCTCATGGACTCGCTCGTGCTGTTCCGCGCCGTGCGCAAGGACCGGCCGCGCGTCGATGCGGCGCTCGCGAAGATCCGCAAGAATCTCGTCGAGTACATCCGCCGCGCGTTCCTCGCCGGGGCAGACATCATTTCGTATGCCGACCCGAGCGGCGTCGTCGAGTTCGTCGGGCCGAAAGTCTTCCGTGACGTCAGCGGCCGCGAGACGATCCGGCTGCTGCGCGACGTGCAGACGATCCGCCCCGGCGGCATCATCCACATCTGCGGCAAGACGTCGACGTCGCTCGAGTACATGGGGCTCGCGACATCGGAGACGTATGAGCTCCCCGAGCCGCGCGCGACGTTCGCGCACGCGCTGCTCTCCATCCACGATCGCCGCAAGATCCAAGTGACGGGGCACAACTGCATCCTGGTGACGGCCGCGCCGATCCCGCACCAGCGCATCAGCTTCCTGTCGCTCGCGGAGGACGCGTGAATGCGCATGTGCGTGCGATATTTTGCACAAACTTCAAAAATCTGCTTGCATCGTGGCATACCACGTGCTATAATCATCAAAGAGACAAAAAAATAATTTCCGCTATCGCGGAACGAGCAACGAGGCTCGATCGGCAAGCTGTATGCAGCATGCCGACCGGGCCTCGCGTTTTCCCATCTGAAGGAGGGATTTTTATGACACTCGCCAGACCGCTCACGGTCATGGATGTCTACGACCGCGCGAAGACGGGGCCAAAGGTCGAAGAGAAAGACTGGGACTTCAAGATCATCCCCCAGACAGCCATGAAGCTCAAGAAGAAATACGGCATCAAGATGGACAAGCACAAGATCATCCCGGAGGATGAAGCGCTGTGCAAGAACCTGTTCAAAGCCGGCCTCGAGCTGCTCGCGACGTGCGGCGTCTATTGCATCGACACGCACCGCGTCATCAAGTACACGGAAGAGGAAATCCTCGCTTCCGTCACGGCGGCGCCGAAGACGGCGCAGTTCGGTGAGCCGGGCGTCAACGGGCGCACGATCGCCTGCCGCAAGCATGACGACAAGCGTCCTCCGATCATCCAAGGCGGCCCGACGGGCGCGCCGTGTTCCGAGGACCTGTTTTTGAAGATCCATCAGTCGTATGCGCAGGAGCCGATCGTCGACACGATCGTCGACGGCGTCATGCAGACGATCAAGGGCAAGGATCCGACGCCGGGCACGCCGTGGGAGATCGCGGCGGTCAAGGCCGAAGCCAAGGCGGTCCGCGAAGCGCAGATGCGCGCCGGCCGCTGCGGCATGGGCCTGTAGGGGAATGAGACTTCCCTTTCTGCCGCCGGTGCCATTGCAGCGGATTTCCCCGGCGGCATGCGGACGACCGACAGCCATGAAGTATCGCAGCTGAACGAGCTCAAGATCGATGTCAGTGCACTCGCTTTTGACGCTCACTATGTCCTCTCCGGCGATATGATCATGTGCGAGCAGATGCCGATTTTCGGCGGCTATGCCGGTGGTCTCGAAGAGACGACGATCGTCGATGTCGCAACGACGCTCAATTCTTTCGTCATGATGCAGGCGACATGGCATCTCGACGGCCCGACGCATGTGCGCTGGGGCAACACCACGTCCAGGGAGACGCTGGCGATTGCCGGACACGCCTGCATGGCCATCGAGTCCGAGCTCGACCTCATGATGGGCAACCAGTACTACACGACGGCCGGTCCGTGCACGGTCATGTGCCTCCTCGAAACAGCGGCGCAGGCCATCACGGATACGTGCAGCGGCCGCGAAGTGCTCTCGGGCGTTGCCGCGAGCAAGGGCGTCGCGACGAACTACACGACGGGCCTCGAAGCGCGCTTCATGGGCGAATGCGCATACGCCGTCGCCGGCATGGAGACGGCGAAGGTCAACGAGCTCCTCGACAAGCTCATCAGTCTCTACGAGAAAGACTACAAGCAGGCACCGGTCGGCAAGCCGTTCGAAGGCTGCTACGACACGACGACGCTCCTGCCGACGCAGGAGTACCTCGACGTCTATGACGAAGCCGTGAANNCCGTGAAGATCATGACGGATCTCGGCCTCGACTACTGGACGAAGAAGAAGAGCCGCGTCGACGCCTGACACGCGCGCCGGCCTCCATCATACCTCTTTTCTTTCAACGAAGAAGCAGGCACAGGAATCCGCAGGGTCGGACGACTGTGCCTGCTTCATGCTATCATACGATTCTTTTCATTCATGACAGTGATAGATAACGGTAGTTATTTTATGGATAGATAGAAATCGGAAGGCGGGGGATGTTCATGGCAGTGCATCTGCTCTTTCAGCCCTCGGGGCAGCGCGTGCGCGTCGAAGGCCGCAAGACGGTGCTCGAGGCGGCGCGCGCGAACGGCGTCTCGCTCACGGCGGTCTGCGGCGGGCACGGCACGTGCGGCAAATGCCGCGTACGGCTGCTCGCGGGCGGGCTCTCGATGCGCCAGCTCGTCGAGAAAGGCTACGTGAATGGCGTCACGCGGGAGGAACTGCGCGTGCTCTCAAAAAGCGAGATCCAGCAGAACATCCGCCTCGCCTGCCGCGTGTACGCAGCTCGCCGCATGACGATCGAAGTGCCGGAGGAAAGCCGCGAAACGCGCGGCGTCATCCTCGGCGCGGCGGCCATCCGCATCAGCGTGCATCCCTGTATCCGCGACGTGCGCGTCCGGCTCGTGCCGCCGTCGCTCGAGGATTTCCGCTCGGATGCCGAACGTCTCGCGGACGGCGTCGCCAGCGAACTCGCCGTCCGCGCGGAGGCCGTCACGCTGAGCTATCCGCTGCTCGTCACGCTGCCGAAGCGCCTGCGCCAGTGGAAATGGCAGGTGCGCGCCATCGTGCGCGAGCTGCCGGAGGCGCGCGGCTGGGAAATCATCGACGTGCTGCCGCTCCCGAAAGAAGGCATGGCGGCGGACCGTCTCTATGGCATCGCCGTCGACCTCGGCACGACGACGATCGCTGCGACGCTTGCGGATCTCAAAACGGGGCGCGTGCTCGCGCATGCGTCGCGCATGAACAGCCAGATCCGCATGGGCGACGATGTCGTCTCGCGCATTTCCTATGCGATGATGCACGAGGGCGGCGGCACCGAGCTCACGGAGGCCGTGCGGAGCGACCTGCGCGCGCTCGCACTGGAACTCGCGGCGAAAGCGCAGGTGCCTCTAGAGCGCATCTATGAAATGGTCGTCGCGGGCAACACGGTCATGGGGCATCTCTTCCTCGGGCTCGATCCCGAAGCCATCGGCAAGTCGCCGTTCATCTCGGTCACGCGCGTGCCGCTCGACCTGCCAGCCGCTGCGCTGGGGCTTGGCATCGCGCCGGCCGCGAATGTCCACGCGCTGCCCGTCGAGGCCGGCTTCGTCGGCGCGGACAATGTCGCCGTGCTGCTCGCGACGCGCCTCATCGAGCGGCGCGTGCCGACGATGGTCATCGACATCGGTACGAATGGCGAGATCGCCTATGGCGACCATCGCGGCATCTTCACGACGTCGTGCGCGACGGGGCCGGCACTCGAGGGCGCGGAGATCTCGTGCGGCATGCGGGCGGCCGAGGGCGCAATCGAGCATGTGACGATTGCGCCGGACACCTACGAGCCGGTGCTGCAAGTCATCGGCTCCGCAGAGCCGCGCGGCATCTGCGGCTCGGGCATCATCGATCTCTGTGCCGAGCTCGCGCGCACGGGCCTCATCGGCGCGGACGGCACGTTCCGCAAGGACCTCGACACGCCGCGCCTGCGCCCTTTCGGCAAGCACAGCCGCGCCTATGTGCTCTACGAGGCGCCCGAGGGCGGCCGCGACATCGTCGTGACGCAGAAAGACGTGCGCGCCGTCCAGCTCGCGAAAGGCGCGCTCTACGCCGGCGCCGTGCTGCTCATCCGCGCGCGCGGCGGCGAGCGGCCGCGCCGCATCGAGCTCGCGGGCGCATTCGGCAGCTACATCGACAAGAAGCAGGCGCGCCGCATCGGCATGTTCCCCGCAGACGACGACACCGTCATCGACAGCATCGGCAATGCGGCCGGCGCCGGGGCACTCATCGCGCTGCTCGACAGCAACGAGCGGCGGCGGGCGCGCGACATCGCGCGCAGCGTCCATTTCGTCGAGGCGGCGAGCCAGAAGGATTTCCAGATGCTGTTTTACAAAGGGACGCTGTTCCCGATGACGAAGAAGGAGGCATAAGCCATGCAACAGGCAGCAGGCACCATATCGTGGAGCGAGACGCAGGCCGTGCGCCTGCGCGAGCTCGGCGGGGACGACTGGCTAGAGGAGACGTTCGCTACGGCTAAGGAACGCGATCAGGCATTTGCCCGCCACCAGAAGGAGCTCGCGGAGCGCGGGCGGCAGCATCTGGAACAGTTCCGCGCGAACATCCGCCGGCCGCTCCTCTGCCGCATCGAGGACGCGCTCGTCGAGGCTTTGACACAGGCGGGCTTCGTGCAGGTCGTGACGCCGACGATCATCTCGAAGGACATGCTCGCGCGCATGACGATCGACGAGAGCCGCGCGCTGTTTTCGCAGGTGTTCTGGCTCGACAAGAACAAGTGCCTGCGGCCGATGCTCGCGCCGGGGCTCTACGAGATCTCGCGCGACCTGCTGCGCCTGTGGAAAGGCCCGGTGCGCATGTTCGAGATCGGCTCGTGCTTCCGCAAGGAGTCGCAGGGTGCGACACACCTCAATGAATTCACGATGCTCGACATGGTCGAGTGGAATGTCGCAATGGACGAGCG
>ONJV01000246.1 GCA_900318215.1 uncultured Veillonellaceae bacterium | reverse complement strand
GCCGGTCAGCGATGATGAAAAACAGCGCATCGATGACTGGTACCGCAGGCGCGTGCGACGCATCGAGGAAGTCTTCCAGGAGACGGCGCGCATCATCTCGCAGGTGACGCACAATGTATCACTCGTGCTTGCGCCGCAGCTCACGCAGGCGAAGTTCCGCTGCCTGCAGTTCCTGCCGCTCGATGACCGCCGCGTGATTACGGTCCTCATGACGGACGCGGGCTTCATCGAGAACAAGATTCTCCACATGCCGGACGGTGCGACGTTCGAAGATTTCCAGCGCATGGCGCAGGTCATCAACAAGAACCTCGCGGGCTGCACGCTTGCCGAGGTGCAGCACCATTCGCTTGCGGAAATCAAGGACGAGATTGCCGACGAGCCGCTCTACGAGGCGGCGCTCGAAATCATCCACCGCGCGCTCGATGCGAGCAAGGAAGAGCGCCTCTACCTCGGCGGCACGACGCAGATGCTCGCGCAGCCGGAGTTCCACGATGTGGAAAAGGTCAAGTCGGCGCTCCTCGTGCTCGAGGAGGAGGAGCTCATGAAAGACCTCCTGCACGCACACCGCGGCGACGGCCTCGAAGTGACGATCGGGCAGGAAAACACCGACAGCCACTTCAAGGACAGCAGCCTCATCACGGCGACGTACCATCTGAACGGCGAGCTCCTCGGCACCATCGCGGTGCTCGGGCCCACGCGCATGGAGTACGCGAAGGCGATGAGCCTGCTCGAGTACATGAACACGAATCTGACGAACATCATCAAGCGCTTCGACTGGTAGACCCGGCTGCGAGGCGGAAAGAGGTGAATTTCCTTGCCATCGTTTATGAAAGATGAAATGAGCAAGAAAGATGAACAGAAATTGAAGGAAATGCAGAAGGAGATCGACGAGGCCGAAGCAGCAGAAAATGCTGGTACGGCCGACGCTGATGCCGAAACCGCCGACGCCCCGGAAGGAGCGGAAAGCGCAGACGGCGCGGCAGAAGCTGCCGAAAGCGCCGAAGACCTCCAGAAGAAGGTCGAGACGCTGGCTGCCGCCCTCCAGGAAAAGGACAACCGCCTCAAGCGCCTGCAGGCCGACTTTGAGAATTTCCGCCGCCGCACGAGCAAGGAGCGCGAGGAAATCGGCAACGTCGTGACGCAGGAACTTTTGAAGAACCTGCTCCCGATTGTCGACAACTTCGACCGCGCCATGGCCACGGAGCAGCAGGACGGCGAAGCCTTCAAGAAGGGCGTCGAGATGATTTACACGCAGCTCGGCGAGACGCTGAAGAATGTCGGCCTCGAGCCCATCGAGACGGAAGGCCAGAAGTTCGACCCGAATTTCCATCAGGCCGTCATGCGCGTCGAGAATCCCGATCTCGACGATGACACCATCGCACAGGAGCTCCAGAAAGGCTACATTGTCAAGGGCAAGGTCATCCGCCCGAGCATGGTGCAGGTCGTCAGCAATTCCTAAGACCATCCCATTTTCACATAGACAACAACTTTTGAAGATACATAGGAGGAAGTAATCATGTCGAAAGTCATTGGTATTGACCTCGGTACCACGAACTCCGTCGTGTCCGTCATGGAAGGCGGCGAGCCGACGGTCATCACGAACCCGGAAGGCAGCCGCATCACGCCGTCCGTCGTCGGTTTTACGAAAGACGGCCAGCGCCTCGTCGGCCAGCTCGCAAAGCGCCAGGCGGTTTCGAATCCGGATCGCACGGTCCGCTCCATCAAGCGCCACATGGGCGACCCGAACTACAAAGTCACGATTGATGACAAATCCTATACGCCGCAGGAAATCTCCGCGATGATCCTCCAGAAGCTGAAGGCAGACGCGGAAGCATACCTCGGCGAGACGGTCTCGCAGGCCGTCATCACGGTTCCGGCATACTTCAACGATGCCCAGCGCCAGGCGACGAAAGACGCCGGCAAGATCGCAGGCCTCGACGTCATGCGCATCATCAACGAGCCGACGGCAGCCGCGCTCGCTTATGGCCTTGACAAAGACCAGGACGAGACGGTCCTCGTCTTCGACCTCGGCGGCGGCACGTTCGATGTCTCCATCCTCGACCTCTCCGACGGCACGTTCGAAGTCCTCGCGACGAATGGTGATACGCATCTCGGCGGCGATGACTTCGACCAGAAGATTATGGATTGGATGGTCGAGTCGTTCAAGAAAGAGAACGGCATCGATCTCTCGCAGGACAAGATGGCAGCGCAGCGCCTGAAGGAAGCAGCCGAGAAGGCAAAAATCGAGCTCTCCAGCATGACGCAGACGAACATCAACCTGCCGTTCATCACGGCCGATGCTTCCGGCCCGAAGCATCTCGACCTCACGCTGACGCGCCAGCAGTTCAATGAAATGACGCACGACCTCGTGCAGCGCACGATGGAGCCGACGCGCAAAGCGATGGCTGACGCTGACCTCACGGGCAATGACATCAACAAGATCATCCTCGTCGGCGGCTCGTCCCGTATCCCGGCCGTGCAGGATGCCATCCGCACGATTCTCGACAAAGAGCCGTCGAAGGGCGTCAACCCGGATGAGTGCGTCTCCGTCGGTGCTGCCATCCAGGGCGGCGTCCTCGTTGGCGAGGTCAAAGACGTGCTCCTGCTCGATGTCACGCCGCTGTCTCTCGGCATCGAGACGCTCGGCGGTGTCTGCACGAAGATCATCGAGCGCAACACGACGATTCCGACGTCGAAGAGCCAGGTCTTCTCGACGGCAGCCGACAACCAGCCGTCCGTCGACATCCACGTCCTGCAGGGTGAGCGCGAGATGGCCGCGGACAACAAGACGCTCGGCCGCTTCGAGCTCTCCGACATTCCGCCGGCGCCGCGCGGAGTGCCTCGCATCGAAGTCAAGTTCGACATCGACGCCAACGGCATTGTGCACGTCTCGGCAAAAGACCTCGGCACGGGCAAAGAGCAGAAAATCACGATTCAGTCCGACAGCGGCATGAGCAAAGAGGACATCGACCGCATGGTCAAGGAAGCCAAGGCACATGAGGCTGAGGACAAGAAGCGCAAGGACGAAATCGACACGAAGAACAACGGCGAAGCCCTTGCGTATCAGGCAGAGAAGACGATCAAAGACCTCGGCGACAAGGCTGACAAGGCGAAAGTCGATGCTGTTCAGAAAGCCATCGACCACCTCAAGGAGACGCTGAAGGGCGGCGACACGGAAGCCATCAAGAAGGCAACCGAAGAGCTCCAGAAGCCGCTCTACGAGCTCAGCGCGGCGGCCTATCAGGC
>ONJV01000036.1 GCA_900318215.1 uncultured Veillonellaceae bacterium | reverse complement strand
CATGTGTTGCATGATAATCTACATTGTTTAGTTTTCAAAGAACACCCGTGATTCTCTCTGGAAGCTTTTGAAAAGCTCTTTCGTGAATCAGCTTCTATAGGATACCTCGTTGTGAGCTCTTTGTCAAGAACTTTTTTATTTTCTTTTCGGAAGAAATTTCCGAGGAACCCTCGTCTGCGGTGCTGTGCTCTCGCTGTCTGCCGCCGACTTGTAATATAATACACGCTTCGGCCCTTCCTGTCAACACCTTTTTAAAAAAGTTTTTCACACCCGCGGAAGTCGTGCCCTGCTACTCGTCATGACGTGCAGGGGACTGCCGACAAGTCGGCATAAGTGACCGCTAGGCGCTAAAGCGCCAAGCGTCTACTTATCCCCCTGCCCTTCGGGCCCTCCCCCCTCTGGGAAGGGGGCTGACATATAGGAAGTGCCTGCATTTTCTACATATTTCTCGTATAGCCGTTTTGTCGATGCTGGTTTTAGCAAACCGACATCTTCTGTGCGGGCGAGGGTGCTGAGGGCGGCTTCGACGAAGGCTTTCATGTGGTCGGTCATGGCGACGCCGCGCGCCTTTTTGTGCTGCCACCATTCGTATTCGCTCTGGAACGTGAACTGGTCGCGGCCGTAGGCTTTGCCGGCGGCGAGGAAGTCGCAGAGCATCTCGACGGCATAATGGTACGGCATGTCGACGGGATGCGCGCCGTGGTCGAAGTCGTCCTGCCACGCTTCATAATGATGGAGGTTGCGGCCGTGATGATGAATCCAGGCGTAGCTGAGGCCGTGGTTGTACATCTTGCAGAGCCAGATAGGCGAGCCGATGCCGTTGTACCAATGGACGCTCTCCCAGAATTCCATGCGCGAGAATTTCGACCAGTCGTGCATGATGCCCTGCCACGGGATGCCCGCGATGCAGGCGAAGTGGAAGACCCAGTATTTGTGGCGCAGAATCATCCATGTGTGGCCGAGGAGGCGGCGGAAAAATGACATTTGGCGATTACGGTGTAATGCCTCTTCGGCACGATGGTGCATGTGGACATCCATCGGATTGACCATTCGTAAGCCGCCTCCTTTCCTTCGCAGATGACAATCGTGAGAATCGTCACGACCTACCGCCGACACTCCCACCACCGCTTCGCGGTTCCCCTCCCTCTTGGAGGGAGGCAGGCTATAAAGTTACTGCCAACCTTGCAGTGTCCAGTAATCTTCAATGCCTTTGACAATCGGATAGAAGATGTCTTCGCCGTTCGTGATTCTTGTGAGCTGATAGTGGCCGTCGGCCTGCTGCGTCAGCTCGGCTTTGACCGTCAGGCTCGGGACGAGCTTTCCATAGTCACTGTCGTCACCCGTGATTTCGATGGTTGCGACGGCCGTGCCGCCGTTCTCTTCGATGCCCGTGACTTTCGCCGTGTAGTGGTCTTCAAATTTGCGCGTTTCGTTCGCGAGCCAGTGCGCTTCGCCGTCCGTGCGCGTGACGGGCGTCTCCTTTGGCTGGAGGTAGAACGTCAGTGTGCGGCCAATCAGCGCGAGGTCGCTGTCGCGGCGGTCAGCGATGTAGTTCTTCATGAACGCCGTGTCATGGCGGAAGAACCAGTCGGCCGGATAGAGCGCATGGAGCTTTTCAATGTCGCGCGCGAGGATGGCCGTGCCCTCGTCGTAGCTCGCGGCCGCGAGCCCTTCGGTATCGACGTAGCGTGCCAGTGTCTCGGCGTCCTTGTCATGAACGGCCTGCACGATTTTTTCCATGGCGTACTCCGGCGTGCGTTCGGCGCTCTTTGCATAGGCGTATCCGCCCACGGCGACGAGCAGCAGGGCAAAAAGGACGGCAAGGAGCTTCTGGGTCTTCATCTCGTTCTCCCCCTTTACAAACTCTTGAGTTATGCGATATGATGGATACAAATAATTATAGTTGATTTTATCACGAAAGGAAAGGTTTATCATGAAAGCAACCCAACACTGTACAACGCCGCTCGCGCAGAGATTCACGGCGGCCGGCCTTTTGCGCTTCGCGGCTCCTTCCATCGGGATGATGCTTGTCATCTCCCTCTATTCCGTCACGGACGGCATCTTCATCGGCCGCTATGCCGGCGCGTCGGCGCTCGCTGCGTCGAACATCGTCTATCCCGCGATCAACCTCCTCTATGGCCTCGCCATCATGCTCGCATCCGGCGGCTCGGCGCTCGTCGCGAAAACGCTCGGCGAAGGCCAGCCGCTGCTCGCGCGGCAGAGGTTCACATGGATCACGGCGGCGACGTTCACGATTGGTGCGGTGTTCGCGCTCTTTTTGTGGGCTTTTTTCAGCCCGGCGCTCGCGTTCCTCGGCGCGAGCCCGGAAATGCTGCCGGACTGCCGCGCCTACCTCGGCGTGCTGCTGCCGTTCTTCCCGATTGCGGCCGTCAGCATCCTCTTCGACACGTTCTGCATCGCAGACGGTCGCGCAGGGCTCGGCTTCCTCGTGGCTGTCGCAAGCGGCGTGACGAATGCGGCGCTCGACTACCTCTTCCTCGCCCACATGGAGCTCGGCATTCTCGGCGCGGGCCTCGCAACGGGGCTCGCCGACCTGCTCGCGGCAACGCTCGGTTTCGTGTTCTTCCTGCGTTTCAGCCGCACGCTGCGCTTCACGCGCTTCACGGCCGAGCTCTCCGTGCTGGCCTCGGCCGCTTCGAACGGCATTTCGGAAATGGTCACACAGTGCTCCGTCGGCATCACGACGTTCCTGTTCAACCTCATCACGTTCGCCTGGGCGGGCGAGGACGGCGTCGCAGCCATCTGCGTCATCCTCTATGCCGAAATGCTGCTGACAAGCTTCCTCGTCGGCTTCTCGAATGGCGTCGCGCCCGTGTTCTCCTATCATTATGGCGCAAAGCACGACGGCGAGCTGCTGCACCTCTTAAAATGTGCGCTCACGATCCTCGCCATCGCAGGCATCGGCGCTTATGTCACGGCGCAGGTGCTTGCCGCGCCGCTCGTCGCGCTGTTCCTGCCACAGGGCGGCAGCGTCGCCGCGCTGACGGAGACGGGCTTCCGCCTGTTCTCGCTGAGCTTCCTGCTCTGCGGCTTCAACCTCTTCACCTCAGGCTTCTTCACGGCCCTCTCCGACGGCCGCACCTCGGCGCTCTGCTCGTTTGCGCGAAATCTCGCGGGCATCGTCATCTTCCTCTTGGTGCTGCCGCACTTCCTCGGCCTCACAGGCGTCTGGCTCGCCGTTCCGGCCGCCGACCTCACGGCCGTCCTGTTCTCGTCGTTCTGCCTGTTCGGCGCAGCGAAAAGCATGGTCTTCCGCTGCCAGCGGAAATTCCCGAAAGTCTTTCGCAAGTACCGCGAAGCGTATGACAACGTGAACTGAAAAAAGCTCCCCGTCAAAGCGATGGGGAGCTTTTTCATGCCCAAAATTCAAAGAATCATCAGTAGTTCTTCGCAACTTTCTGGAAGTACGACTGCGGATGTGCGCAGACCGGGCAGACTTCCGGCGCCTTGTCGGCTTCGCAGACATAGCCGCAGTTCAGGCACTGCCAGATGACTTTCTCGCCCTTCTTGAAGACTTTGTCTTCCTGGACGTTCGCGAGCAGCAGCTTGTAGCGCTCTTCGTGCTCTTTCTCGATGGCAGCAACGCCTTCGAAGAGCTGCGCAATCTTGTCGAAGCCTTCCTCGCGCGCCGTCTTGGCAAAGCCCGGATACATGCTCGTCCACTCGTCATGCTCGCCCGCGGCCGCATCCTTCAGATTGTCGGCCGTGTCGCCGATACCCTGCACGAGCTTGAACCAGATCTTGGCATGCTCTTTCTCGTTGTCGGCCGTCTCCTGGAAGATGTTCGAAATCTGGACGAAGCCGTCTTTCTTCGCTTTCGAAGCGTAATACGTATACTTGTTGCGCGCCTGCGACTCGCCGGCAAACGCAGCCCACAAATTCTTTTCCGTCTGGGATCCCTTGAGTTCCATGAAAATCTCTCCTTTTCAATCAACACATAAAATCCTAGTGACGCTCGGGATTCCGCTCCCTCGCGCTGATGCCTTCATTATACCATCAACGGATAATAATTACAAATTAGATTTCCGATATGTTGTGCGTTTTCCTGTTTTCATGCAGAATTTCGCAAAGCTTCGGAGCGCTTCTGCCGTTCTTTGCAAAGATACATCGCGTGATCGGCCGAGCGCACGACATCATCGAGTGGCTGGTTGCTGCCGGCCGTACGTGTCGCACAGCCGTGCGCCGAGACCATCCAGTAATGGAACGGCAGACGACGGCTCTCTTCGAGCAAATCGAGCTCGACCTGCTGCCAGGCGTCCGCGATTTCTCGCTGCGTGATGTCCTGGAAGATGACGACGAACTCGTCGCCGCCGACGCGTGCCGTCATGGCGTGCTGCCCGTCAAAGACGCGGCTCAGGATGTGTGCGAACGTGATGAGCAGGCGGTCGCCCGCCTCGTGGCCGAACGTGTCGTTGACGTACTTGAAATGGTTGAGGTCAGCGTAGAGAATCGTGATGTCGATGTCGCGGCGCTCTTCGAGGCGGCGCAGGAGCTCCTGCATCGCCGTGCGGCTGCCGCAGGGACAGAGCGGGTCGGTGTAGAGGAACGTGTCGGAGCGGCGCCAGCTCTTGAGGATGTGCGCAAACGCGAAGACGAGCAGGATGGCCACGAGCGACAGCGCGAGAATCATGCGCTCGAGCCAGATGGCCGCGCCGTCACGCTGGTAGCACGAAATCATCGCGAGCATGAAGAAGAACAGCAGGCCGATGGAGAGCGGCACGGCTGTCAGCAGGCCGCGGTCGAGGCGTCCGAGGCGCAGATGGACGCCCAAGCCCTGACGAAGCTGTCTCGGCATGACGTCCACCTCCTCTTTGAAGTTCCCGTTTCGTCCTATTTGTATTCATTATAGCGCAGTAAGTCCTGAGTGTGTAGTACAGGGAACGGATGAAGGTACAAGAAAAGCGGGGGCGTCCCTATCTCTTCCGAGCTTTTATTCCGGCTTCTTGATGACTTCGACGCCGCCCATGTAGGGGACGAGGGCCTTCGGGATGACGACGCTGCCGTCTGCCTGCTGGTAGTTCTCGAGAATGGCAGCGACCGTGCGGCCGACGGCGAGACCGGAGCCGTTCAGCGTGTGGACGTATTCGGGCTTGCTCTTGCTGTCGCGGCGGAACTTGATGTTCGCGCGGCGCGCCTGGTAATCCGTGCAGTTCGAGCACGAGCTGATTTCGCGGTACTTGTTCTGTGCCGGGAACCAGACTTCGAGGTCGTACGTCGTCGCGGACGTGAAGCTCATGTCGCCCGTGCAGAGCTTGACGATATGATACGGGAGCTCGAGCGTCTTGAGGACGTCCTCGGCTGCCTCGACCATCGTGTCGAGCTCGTGCCAGCTCGTCTCCGGCGTCACGAACTTGATCATCTCGACCTTGTTGAACTGATGCTGGCGGATGAGGCCGCGCGTGTCACGGCCGGCGCTGCCAGCCTCGGCGCGGAAGCAGGCCGTGTAGCAGCTGTAATATTCCGGCAGCTTGCTGCCGTCGAGGATTTCATCGCGATGGTAGTTCGTCATCGGGACTTCCGCCGTCGGGACGAGGTAGTAGTCGAGGCCTTCGAGCTTGAACATGTCCTCGGCGAATTTCGGCAGCTGGCCCGTGCCGATCATGCTGTCTTTGTTCGCGATGTACGGCGCGAGCATCTCCGTGTAGCCGTGCTTGTTCGCATGGAGGTCCATCATGAACGCGATGCAGGCGCGCTCGAGGCGGGCGCCGAGGCCCTTGTAGAACGTGAAACGCGCGCCCGTGACCTTCGCGGCGCGGTCCGCATCGAGGATGTCGAGGTCCGTGCCGATGTCCCAATGGGCTTTCGGCTCGAAGTCGAACTTGCGCGGCTCGCCCCATTTGCGGACTTCGGGGTTCTCCGTGTCATCCTTGCCGATGGGCACGTCTTCGCGCGGCATGTTCGGAATGTGCAGCAGGATGTCGCGGAGCTTCGCCTCGACGTCCTTGAGCTCCTTGTCGAGGCCGGAAATCTTTTCGCCGACCGCGCGCATCTCGGCGATGCGTGCCGATGCGTCCTCCTTGTTCTTCTTCATCTGGCTGATCTCTTTCGAGACCGCGTTGCGCTGGCTCTTGAGCGTCTCCGTCTCCTGCAGCAGCTCGCGGCGGCGCTTGTCGAGATCCGCGAAGTCGTCGAGGTTCAGCGGATTGCAGCGGTTCTTCAGCATCTGGCGGACCTCGTCGAGATGGTCGCGCACGAATTTCATATCCAGCATGGGTGTGTCACTCTCCAAAAAACGATATTGTTACATGGTTACTATTATAGTATAGGGAAATATCTGTGTCAAAACGTCAGTTGAGGCTGTAGCGGTTCACCCATTTCACATGGGTCTGGGCGTAGGTGCGGAGCGCTGTGAGGCCCTGGGCCTGCGGCGTGCCCGTGGAAATCATGCGGTAGGCGCCGCCGAGGTCGTCTTCGAGATCCTTCCAGCCCGTCTGGCCGCTCCAGTATTTCGCTTTGACGACGCGCTCCGTGCCCTGCGGCAGGTTCACGGCTTTCTTGAGGAACTTGATTTCGAGCGTATTGCCCGATGCGTCTTTGAGCGTGTCCCACTCCCAGAAAATCAGGTTGTCGCCCTTCTTGCGCATCGTCGTCGTGTCGGCGATGGCCGTCGTCGTGAGGCCGTCAATCTCGCTCGTGTAGAGGTCGAGCCAGCGGTCTTCGGCCTTGGCGCGCTCCGTCTCGCCCTCGTGGAAGACGTTGTCCACAATGACGGTGTAGAACTGCTCGTCAAACGACTGCGAATTGATTTCCTTCTCTTTGCCATCGGCATGCGACCAGACGACCTTGCCCTGCGGGTCGTAGAAATCTTCCTTCGCATACTGGACCGTGCGGTTCTGCGGATTCACCTTCAGCAGCGCGACGCTGTAGGAAAGCTGGGCGGGGTTCGGGATGACATCCTTGACGCCGTAGCTCTGGATGGTCTCCTGCGCGCCGCCGTAGCTGTAGCTCGTCTTGATGTACGCCTCGATTTCCGTCGCGACCTTGCCGCGCGCCGTCTCGACGCTGCCCGTCGTGACGACGGACGAAGGGTCGAAATAGTTGCTGTACTTGTCGTCCGACGACAGCCAGTACCAGCCCGTCTCCTCCGACGTGCTCTGCGGCGCGGCTTGCGCAGTCTGCGCCTCCTCGGCAAAGGCCGATGCCGGAGCAATCGGCGCAGCCAGCAATAGTGCAGCGAGTACAGGCACGAAGGAACTCTTTTTCAAAAATTGCATGATGGTTTCACCTCTCGGAAAATGGATTTTCTGGCAGGGAAATATCATCGAGGATGCCGAGCATCGCCGCGATGGCGAGCCCGTAATTCGTCATGGGGACGCCCGCTTCCTTCGCCTCGTTCGCGCGGAAGAGGACGTAGCTGCGGTTGAACATGCAGCTGCCGCAGTGGATGACGAGGTCGTAGGGCGAAAGGTCTTCCGGAAAGTCTTTGCCGCTGACAACCGTCGTCCGGACGCCGTCGCCGAGGTTCTTCTTGAGCAGCCGCGGAATCTTGATGCGGCCGATGTCGCCATCGAGCGGCTTGTGCGTACAAGCCTCGGCAATCAGGACGCTGAGCTCCATCTTCTCGCCCGCCTTCGCCTTTTTCGCGAGGTCCATGAGATGGTGCGCGCCCGCGAGGAAGTAGTCGATGTCGCCCTTCAGCGCAGCAAAGAGAGCGGAGAACGACGTGAGCAGCGATTCGGCCGGCTTCTTTTCAAAGACCGTGCGGAACGCCTGCGAATCCGTGATGATGAGCTTCGGCGGCTTCGTCATGGCCGCGAGTGCCGCATCGATGCAGTCCGTCGTGCAGCTCATGACGAGCGCGTGCTTGTCGAGGAGCTCGCGGAGCGTCTGCACCTGCGGCAGAATCAGGCGGCCCTTCGGCGCCTGGATGTCCTGCGGCATGACGAGCAGCACGAGGTCCTGCGTATCCGTCCCCACGAGGCTGCCCGTGATGGAGCGCAGCCGGTAGTCCTCGGGCAGCAGCCGCGCGATTTCGCGACGCACGGCTTCGAGGCCGTGATGCTTTTCCGCGCTGACGGCGAGCGTGCTGCAGCCCGTCGCCTGCGCGATGGCGTCTTTCCGTGCATGGCCTTCATCTTTTGCAGCATCGGCCTGCGCGACGACGGCGAGCACGGGCTTTCCCGCCTGCTGGAAGCGCCGCACCCACGCGAGCTCCTCCTCGTCACCATCCTCGGTTTCCTCTGGAGAAAAGAGCACGAGCGCGATGTCCGTCTCGGCCGCCGCGCGCTCCGTCTGGTGCACGCGCGCCGCGCCGAGCCCTGCCTCCTGCTCGTCGTCATCAAAGCCCGCCGTGTCGATGAAAACGACTGGCCCTAGCCCTGCAATCTCCATGGATTTATAGACGGGATCCGTCGTCGTGCCCGGCTTCTCCGAGACGACGGCGAGGCTCTGCCCGACGAGCGCATTCATGAGGCTCGACTTGCCGCTGTTGCGCCGCCCGAAGAGCCCGATGTGGAGCCGCGACGCGCGCGGCGTATCCTGCAAGGTTGTCATCAATGTCACACCCCCAAGGAATAAGGATCGTCGACTTTCAGCCGACGTAAGCAATCAGTAAGCGCTAAAGCGCTAACTGCTTGCTTAAAGTATATCACGAAGGAGACGGCAGATGGTAGCTTTATTTTGTCATTTATGCTAATATTAGAGGATAGGAATGTGTTTGCAAAAGTGAGATTTTTTCGTTATCATCATCGTCGTCAGCGAAGGAATGGGATTTATGCTCAGATTACCCGTCAAGAATCTAAAAAAGGGCATGATCGTCGCCCAAAGCATCTACAACCACCATGGCGGCAGCTACCTCGTCAAGGGCAGCGCCATCACGCCAGAATACATCCATCAGCTCAAGAAAATCGGCATCCCGACCGTCAACGTCACGAGCGCCGACCCCAATTTCCAGCTCCAGCCGCCGGAAGACGTCGTGCAGGAGACGACGCGCATCGATGCCATCCAGCACGTCTACGACGCGTTCCAGGACGTCGAGCAGGAAGGCCGCCTCGACGCCCAGGCGATGGAGACCGTCGCGGACAACATTATCCGCGACATCATCCAGCGCAAAGAAAACCTCGTGCAGCTCACGGACATCCGCCTGCATGACACCTACACGTTCGCGCACAGCGTCAGCGTCGCCATCCTCTCGGCCATGCTCGGCATGCTCTGCCGCTACACGCGCAAAGACATGAACATCCTGACGCTCGGCGCGCTCCTGCACGACCTCGGCAAAATCGACGTCTCGACGCGCATCCTCACGAAGAACACGCGCCTCACGGACTCCGAGTTCGCCGAAATCAAGAGCCACCCCGAACGAGGTGCCGAGCACATCCACGAGATGGATCACGAACTGCCATCGACGAGCATCCTCGCGGCCATCGCGCGCGAGCACCACGAGCACATCGACGGACGGGGCTACCCGCGCGGCCTGCAAGGAGACGAGATTCACCGCTTCGCAAAAATCGTCGCCATCGCCGACGTCTACGACGCGCTGACGAGCGAGCGGCCCTACAAGAGAGCCTACACGCCGAATGTCGCCTACAACATCATGAAGAACGTCAACATCGGCCAGTTCGACCCGGACCTTCTCGACCTCTTCTTCAACAACGTCGCCATCTACCCCGTCGGCACGATACTCAAAACCGACTACGGCTACGCCATCGTCAAGAAATGCGAATTCGGCAAGACCGAAGCGCCGACCATTGTGGTGTTCGCGAACCTCGAAGGCCGCCTGCTCCAAAAGGCCGAAACCATCGACCTCGCGGCCGAGCCGCGCGGCGCGAAACTCATCCAGATGGTCGTCGCAGACAGCGAGCTCCGGCACTTCATCCACGAGCTTTCCGTCGACCCGTCGCAGTATCTGCGAAAAGCATGAATCCAGCATAAAAAGGCCTTCCGCATGGTTCGCACCCGCGGAAGGCCTTTTTATGCTAATTGAAATGTCGTGCAGGGGACTCCCTCAGTCAGCCATCCGGCTGACAGCTCCCTCTGAGAGGGAGCCACTCGAAGGTTCGAGGGACGTTCTGCCGATTCCGTGTCTCAGAAGAAGAAGTCGAAACGGCCGAAGAGCTTCGAAGCGTCTTTGTCCGCTGCGATGTCCTTGCCGTCGAAGTACTTCGCGACAGCGAGGATGTTCTTGAACGGAATCCAGCTCACGCCGAGCTCGACACCCTTCTGGCCGCCGTCCACGCCATCGCCGTACGTGGACCACGGAGCTGCATACTGGCCGAGCTTGCGGTAAGCGATATAAGCGCCCCACGTGCCTTTGTTCGCGTTTTCTGCGCCCTTGTAGTCATACTCGAAGCTGTAGGCGTTGTCGTAGTTGTCAGCTTCCGTATTCTTCGCATACTCTGCCTTCAGAGCACTGTTCTTGTCGAAACGGTAGCTGGCGAGCAGCGACCAGATATTGGCCTTGAAGTCGATGGGCTCGCCCACCTTCTTGTCGTTGTAATACTTCGCAATATTGCCAGACTGCGTGAACGTGCTGGAGAGGTGCTGATAAGCAACATCGCCGAAGAACTTGCCCTGCGTCGTTGCGAGCTTGATGCCCTGATAGTTCGCCGTATCGCCATTTTCAGCGAAAGCATCCACAGCAGCGCTGCGGCTGAAGTCGCCGAACTGGCTGTCATCGATGCGGCCAGCAGCGACCGTTGCCTTCCACTTGCTGCCATAGCTGAACTCGACGCCGGAATACGGATCATCCGTCGTGGAGATGAGGTTGATGGAGTTCGGGAGCTTGCCGAGCTTCACGTTGAAGTTGCCATACTGGCCTTCTGCCCAAGCGCGCTTCAGCTTGACATTGTAGTCGGTGTTGCCGCCGTCCGTATCCATGAGGCCGTTCGCATCGAGACGTGCATGGACGTTCCAGTGGTCATTGACCTCTGCCGTCGGCTCGAGACGGAAGACATACTCATCGACGTTGTTCTTGCTGTGGTCAACATCATGGCGCGTGCTCGTATACGTGTACTCGAGGACACCATTGATCTTGACGTTGTCAGCATGCTTCTCGAGGTTCGAGACGCGGACGCCGAGGTTGTTGAGTTCGTCAGCGAACTCTGCAGCGAGCTTGTCAATCATGGCCTTGTCGGCACCGGAGACATCCTTCTTTGCCATCGCTTTGGCAACCATCTGTGCCATCTCATAGCGCGTGATGTTCTTGTTGCCCTGGAACGTGCTGTCGCCATAGCCCTCGATGACGCCGTCAGCAGCGAGCTGCGAAACAGCATCATACGCCCAGTGGTCAGCCGGGACGTCGCTGAACGGATTGGACGCAGCGAACGTCGTGGATGCTGCACCGACAACGAGTGCCGTCGTGAGTGCGGAAACCAGTGTCTTTTTCATGAATGGATCCCCCTATATAAATATATATATCTGTATGCCGTCGAGGGATTGTTCTGAACGTTTCCAAGTTTCCGTGTTTCCTTGTCTGAACAACCTCTCGCGGACAGTTCTTAGTATATTATACTGAAATCAGTTTCACAAGAGGAAATCAATTAATTTAAGAAAATTTTTAGAATATAATACGTTGTATGTGAGTGGTCGCTACGCTTGGGATTAAGTAGTTTGCGATATGCAGATGAAAAAAGGATGCCGCGAAAGCATCATAGCTTTCGCGGCATCCTTAAGTTCTGCAACCGATGGTTCGGAAATCAGAAGAAGTAGCTGACGCGGCCGTAGAGCACCTTGACATCCTGAGAGTTCAGAAGATGCTTGCCGTCGAAATAGCTGACAGCTGCATAGACCTTGTGGAACGGCGTATAATCTGCGCCGATTTCCCAGCCTTTAGCGCCAGCATTGCTCAGGAAGCCGCTCGTCGCCGTATCAAACGTCGGAGCAAAGGAGACATTGCTGGAAACATAACGATACGCTGCATAAGCGCCCCACGTGCCAGCATTCACTTTGTCCGCGCCCTTATAGGTGAGCTGAATGTTATGCGACGTGCTGTATTCATCTGCAGACGTGTTCTTTGCGAACGAGCCAAAGAGATCCACGTTGCCATCGAAGTTGTAGCCGAGACCAGCCGACCAGATATTTGCGTTGTCTTCCGACGCTGGCGTCTTCGTGTCATACTTCGTGTATTCCGTCTTGAATGCGTCACTGTTGAAGTGGTGATAAGCAACACCGCCACGGAGCTTGCCCTTGGCGCCGCTAAGGTCGATGGCCTGCATGCTCGCAGCCTTGTCCTCAGTATTCGCAACGCCCTTGTAACGGCCAGCTTCCAACGTCACTTTCAAATCTTTGCCGAACACAACCTGCGCGCCAGAGAAATCATCATCAAGCAGGAGACCCTGATCTGCTTCCGACCAAAGGGCGAACTTGCCGAGCTTCGTCCCGAAGTTCTTGTAATGACCCTGCGCATAAGCTTCCTTCAGTTTCGCATCCGCTGTCGAATCATTCGTAAGGTTCAAATCGGCATCGATCTGTCCATGGACATCCCAGTGGTCATTGACTTCAGCCGTCGGCTTGAGGCGGAAGCGGAGCTGATCCGTGTTCGTGCGGCGCTCGCCGTCATTGCGCGTACTCCAGTAGCGGTAACGCAATTCGCCGTTCCACTTCACATTGTCCGCATGCTTCTCGAGGTTCGCGACGCGGACGCCGAGGTTGTTGAGCTCGTCAGCGAACTCGGCAGCGAGCTTGTCGATCATGGCCTTGTCGGCAGCGGAGACATCCTTCTTTGCCATGGCCTTCGCGACCATCTGTGCCATCTCGTAGCGCGTGATGTTCTTGTCGCCCTGGAACGTGCTGTCGCCATAGCCCTCGATGACGCCGTCCGCAGCGAGCTGCGAAACAGCATCATATGCCCAGTGGTCTGCCGGGACATCGGAGAACGGGTTGGATGCTGCAAACGTCGTGGAAGCAGCGCCGACAACGAGTGCCGTGGTGAGTGCGGAAACGAGAGTCTTCTTCATTATGAATCCCCCTATATCTATATATATTGACACGAGTTCAAGCAACACCGAGCCAGTCATAGGAGTATCCATGTTTCCTCCACAGCGCCCTGTGTTTGTTGAACATGGACACTTTACCATGAATTTTTCAGAAAGGCAATAGGTAAACGATAACTTTAATGGGATTGAAATGTATACTTGTATAGCGGGATGAAACACGCGGCTTTCGCCCAGAAGCCTCCCCTCACCAAAAGGCCCCCTCCCAGAGGGGGCTGTCGCCGACAGGCGACTGGGGGAGTGTCGAAGGTAGGTATTGGCAATAAAAACGAAATGCCATCTGCGAAGATTCTTTCGTTCCTTCGCAGATGACATTCGATAAAAGCGTTGTGCCCTACCTCCGACACTCCCACCACCGCTTCGCGGTCCCCCTCCCACTGAGAGGGAGGCTTACGGGGCTAGAGAATCTCACATTTCCGAGGTTCATGCTTCTGGTGATTCGATTTTTCCTCGCACTGCCCGCTCGAACTTTGTCCTTGGAATGAGCACATAATGTCCACAGCCCGTGCACTTCAGGCGGAAGTCCATGCCGGTGCGGACGATTTCCCAAGCGTTCGTGCCGCAGGGATGGGGCTTCTTCATCTTGACGATGTCGCCGAGCTTGTAGCGCGGCTGTTCTTTTTCGTTCATGTGTCTTTCCTGCTCAGACATTGAAGCGGAAGTTGACTACGTCGCCGTCCTGCATGACGTAGTCCTTGCCTTCGACGCGCACCTGGCCTTTTTCGCGCGCGGCGGCGACGCTGCCAGCGGCGATGAGGTCGTCGTAGTTAACGATTTCTGCGCGGATGAAGCCGCGCTCGAAGTCCGTGTGAATCTTGCCAGCGGCTTTCGGCGCCGTCGTGCCCTTGACGATCGTCCAAGCGCGGCACTCGTCCGGGCCGGCCGTCAGGAACGTCTGGAGGCCGAGCAGGTCGAAGGCTGCCTTGATGAGGCGGTCGAGGCCGCTCTCCGTCTCGCCGAGGTCTTCGAGGAACGCTTTCGCTTCGTCGGGATCGAGCTCGGCAATCTCAGATTCCACTTTTGCCGAGATGGCCACGACTTCGGCGCCTTCTTTCGCGGCGAAGTCCTTGACTTTCTGCACATAGGGATTTTCGTCGTAGGCCGTCGCGACTTCGTCCTCGGCAACATTCGCGACATAGAGCGTCGGCTTGAGCGTCAGGAGGTTCATCTCTTTGATCATTTCGAGGTCGTCTTCGCTGAGCTCGACCTGGCGGGCCGGCTTGCCTTCGTCGAGCGCTGCCTTGATGCGGCGCAGGACTTCGTCCTCGACCTTGGCGTCCTTGTTGCCGGATTTCGCGATTTTTGCGAGGCGCATGATGCGCTTTTCGACGATTTCGAGGTCAGCGAGGCAGAGCTCGGTCTGGATGATGTCGATGTCTCTGAGCGGGTCGATGCTGCCCTCGACATGCGTGATGTTCGCGTCTTCGAAGCAGCGCACGACATGCGCGACAGCATCGACCTGGCGGATGTGCTCGAGGAACTTGTTGCCGAGGCCCTCGCCTTTCGACGCGCCCTTGACGAGGCCGGCGATGTCGACGAAGCGCACGGAGGCCGGCGTCGTCTTTTTCGAATTGTAGAGCTCATGCAGCACGCCGAGACGCGGATCCGGCACGCCGACGACGCCGACATTCGGCTCAATCGTGCAGAACGGGAAGTTCGCCGCCTCTGCACCTGCCTTCGTGATTGCATTGAACAGCGTGCTCTTGCCGACATTCGGCAGGCCGACGATACCGACTTCTAAATTGCTCACTTTGTATTCCACCTTTTG
>ONJV01000178.1:5128-13850 GCA_900318215.1 uncultured Veillonellaceae bacterium | reverse complement strand
GGCAAAGACGACGCGCTCCCCTTCCCAGCCTTTCTGCGCGAGCAGACAGGCTGTCTTTTCCGCAACATCCTGCAAGAGTTCTGCCTTGGGCGCCTGCAGCATCACATGGCAGAAAAAAGAGGCTTCGAAAGCCCCCTTGCGCCATTCAAGCCCTGCGACATGAAGCATGCCGTCCACGAGCGCCACGCCGACGACGCGCGTCACATGGCGGCGCCATTTCTCACGGAACCCAGCCCAGCCAGACATAGTACGCCCCTTCCTGCGACCGCGCGAGATGCGCCCGCGCACGCACATAGCTCTTCATCAACGAGAAACGCGGCTCATCGGCTGCGAGCCAGGCCGTCGCCGACACCATGAGCTCTCCTTTTTCAAAATACACTCGCGTCTGGTACGTGATACCATCCGGCCGCGTCACGGGAGAATCTTCCTCTTTCTTGCCGCCAAGCGACGCCTCCGTGACATCCGTCTTGCCGCCGCCCTTCTCGAACTGCAGGGCCGCGCGCTCCACCTCGCTCCGCGCCGCGAGGCGCAGGCGCACCTCGTCTTCATAGCGCTGCGTCGCGTACGCCTCGTTTCGTTCGACTGCGAAGACGCCCATCGCCGCGAGCACCATCACGCCGAGCATCACGAGGCCGAAGACGGACGCCATGCCGCTTTCGCCGAGCCACCTCATATCTTCCGCTCCAAAGGATAGACCGCCGTCTGGCGATACGTATGCCCCGTCCGGCGCGACCGCCCCTCGAGAACGACATGGACGCCGCCCGAGGGCAGTGCCTCCGCGCGGAACAGCTGGATGGTCACATCGCCAAACATGCTCTCGCCTGTCATCGGCTGGAGACCGCCACGGCCGCGCGTTCCGCCGAGGCGGCAGAATTTCACGAGGCCGCCCTTCGGCTGCGTCGCATACGTCATGCTGCCCTCGTCCGAACGGCTGGGGCCTGTGCTTCTCGGATTCGAACGCTTCTTCTGGAACACCAGCTGCGTGTCCTTTCCATTCCCGCGAATCTCATACGTCGCAGATTCCAGCGCATCCGTTTCCAGCGATTTCATGGAAAAATCGATTTCCTGCTGCAGCTCGAAATCCGCCCGTTCCATGAACACAATCTTCATAAAAGAGAGGAACGTGAATCCCACGGTGACAAGCGTCAGCGTCAGGAGAGGGAGGGATACGCCCGTCATATAGCCTCTCTGCGCATCACTGCGTATCATGGCGTGCCACCCACCTTTCCAGACGGAGCTCCTTGGGATTGCCGCCTTCCTGCCACGCCAGATGCACGGCGAGGGAAAATCCACGTTCTCCATCTTTCTGCGCCGTCCCGACAATCTCATATGTCGTCTGCCGTTCTGCGAGGTCTTCTGCCGGGCCGAGCCATCCATACGTCCCCTCCGCCAAGCTGCCATCGGCAGCGCGCAGTTCCATCTCAGAGATTTCTTCCTCCGCGAGAAAGATGGCCGTCATGTGGCAGCTGTCCATCCTCCGGAGTTCCACGGCATGGTGCGGCAAAGCGAAGAGCGCCGTCATCGCGACGAGCACAAAGCCAAGGATGGCCACTGAGAGAAAGGCGGAGCCCGTTTCATCTGCCATTCGCATCCACCACGCGAATCCGCCCAACGCTGTCGATGATGACGAGCTTCTGTTTCTCTGGTTCTTTTTCATGGTAGACTTCGATGGTCGTATAGTCGCTGCTGGTTTCGCCATTTCGTTCGAAGAAGATTTCCTCCCTCCGCTCTTTCGTCGTGATGATGATGGCAGGCGAATGTCTGTGATAGAGGAACTTCTGCCGTTGCGGGGCGCCCCCTGCTGACTTCCCCATCCGCGCGATGCAATAGGCATTCTTGTCATTCTCAAAGACCAGGCGCGGCGCCGCCCGCGCAAGGCTCAGGTCGGATGGTGCCTCGATGGGATAAACGGCGGCCGTGCGGGACAGCTGCTGCAGCATGCGGAGCTCGCTCACGAGACAGTCCGCCTCATACCGCACGAGCGCCGCATGATACCAGCTCGCGCAGCGCGGCACGAGGATGGAAGCCGCGAGGCCAGCCGCCAGGACGAATAGCAGCACATACATCATCGCGAAGCCCCGGCTGCCCTCCCCGCGCTGCGCTGCCCGTCTCAAAAGAGCGCCTCATAAAACGCGCAGATTTCGTTCCCGAAGCCGACACCGACCACGCCGCCGATGGCAAGGCAGGGGCCGAACGGGAGCTTTGCCTTTCTGCCGTATCCACGCAGGAGAAGAACGATGCCCCAGAGGCTCCCGAGCAGGAACGCAACAAAGAGCGCGGGCAGGATGCCGGTATGCCCGGTCCAGAGGCCGAGCGCTGCCGCGAGCTTCACATCCCCGCCGCCGATGCCGCCCCGGCTCAGCATGCGGACGGCGAAAAGCAGGCCACCGCCCAGCAAAGCGCCCGAAATGGCGGAAAACAGCGTCCGTTGTCCTAGCGCTGCCATGATGAGGCCAGCTGCCGCCAGCAGGCCGACCCACCTGTCATAGAGGAAGCCCGTGCGGATGTCATCGACAGACAGGCGCAAGAGCAAGGCAAAAAATGCGAAGCCCCCAGCCAGCAAACACACTTCATGGATGCTCATTTCTTTTCTCCTGTGCTCGCTCCTCCCGGCATGAATTCGTCTGCCGTATGATCGTCGAGCGTTGCACGGAGGCCGTCATCGCCTTTCTTCAGCAGATACTCGCCTTTCTTGACCTCTATTTCGCCCGAATTGATGATGACCTTGCTCCCCTGCGGCGGCTTGACCTTCTTGACGTTCTGCACATAATCCGAGAGATCGTCAATCGACTTCGGCTGCTCTCCATGCTCCGTCTCGTACATGATGACGGCTGCATCGAGCGTCTGCAGGTCAGAGACGACACGCTGCGTGCGGCTGACTGCGAGAACGTGTGCGGCCTTCGGGAGCGCCGCGGCAGCAACGACGCCCAGAATACTAATAGCAAGTAATATTTCAATGAGCGAAAAGCCGTTTTCTCCTAATTTCATAATGTCCCGCCCCTTTCATACAAACATCGTCATCATATCCATCCACGGCAGCGCGACCGCTGCAACGCAGCCGCCGACGAGCACGAAAATCACGAGATAAGCCGCAGGCTCCGCCATCGCCTGCAAGCGCGCCGCATGGTTCTCTGCCGCCTGCGCCGCATAGTCCGCGCCGCGGCCGAGCATCATCGGCAGGCAGCCTGCGAGTTCGCCCGTTCGCAAGAATTCGAGCAGGACATGCGGAAGCGACGGCTCGCCCGACAGCAGTTCCGAGAGCGCAAAGCCGCTCTGGATGCCGTGCGCCGCGCGGTCGAGCACGCGCTCGATGGCACGGTTGTCCGCGACGACGTCTTTCCCCAGACGACCTCGCGACGGAGCCTGCCGAAAAGCGGCCCGAAAAGCCGCCAGCGGTCGAGCCGCTCGTGCACCTGCGGCCGCCGCGCCAGCAGGCGGCCACCTGCCAAAAGGAAGACCGCTGCCGCCACGAGCCCTGCTGCATCCTCACGTACCAGCGTCCCGAGGTCGAGCAGGAGCTGTGTCGGCCACGGAAGCTCCGTCTGCATGCTCAGAAAGAAATCAGAGAACGCCGGCAGCACGAAGCCAGTCAGGAACACCGCAATCGCCACGGTTTCCACGAAGAGAATCATCGGATACGCCAGCACGGTCTTGAGTTTTTCCCGTGACCGGTGCTCCTCCTCCATCCATCCAGCCAGCTCCGCGACCATCTCGGGCAGACGGCCCGCCTGCTCGCCGACGGACACCATGCCGACGGCCACGGGCGAGAAGACATCTTCATGACGCTGCAAAGCTTTCGAAAACGGCTGGCCTTCGGCAATCCTCTGCTGAAGGCTGCGCAAAAAAGCCTGCCTGCGTCCCTCTTCCTCCCCCGCGAGCGCGCCGAGGCTTTCGTGGAGCGACATGCCCGCCGAGAGCACACGGCGAGCTGCCGGAAGAACGGCCCTGCCTGCGTGCGCGAAAACGGGCGCTGGAAGATCTCAGGACATCGCCATCGTCGCTCCCGCTTCTTCTGCAGGCGCGACACGAACAGCCCACGGGCGCGCATCTCGCGCACGGCCTGCGCCTCGCTCTCGGCGACGAGCTCGCCGACGGCCAGCGTCCCGTCCATCTGCCGCGCCCGATACGAAAAGACCGCCATACGTCACTCCCCCATGAGTTCCTGGACGCTTTGCTGCGTCAGCACGCCTGATTGCAGCAGACGCTGCCCTTCCTGCGAAAACGTTGTCATGCCGAGGCGCGCGCCCGAGAGCATGGCTGATGCGATCTGCTGGTCGTCTGCCGTGCGGATCATGTGGCAGATGGCCGGCGTGCGGAGCAGAAGTTCGTAGACAGCCCGCCGTCCATGTGGCACGCGGACGAGGCGCTCCGAAGCGATGGCCGTCAGCGAGGCCGCAAACGCCGCCCGCACGGAGCCCTGTTCCTCTGCGGGAAAGAAATCCGCGAGCCTTTGCGGCGCTTCTGCCGCCGTCCGCGCATGAATCGTCGAGAGCACGAGCGTCCCCGCCTCGGCCGCCGCGAGTGCCGCACGGATCGTCTCGCAATCGCGCAGTTCAGAAATCAGCAGGACATCGGGGTCTTCGCGCAGCGCGCTGCGCACGGCCGCATCAAACGCCGTAAAATCCCGCCCGAGCTCGCGCTGATGAAAGATGCTGCCGTCCTCGTGATAGAGAAATTCCACGGGGTCTTCGAGCGAAATGCAGTGCAGATGGCGCCGTCTCGCCATCGCGAGAAGCAGCGCGGCCAGCGTCGTGGATTTTCCAGAGCCTGTTCTGCCACAGAGCAAAATCAATCCATGACGTGCTTTTGGCAACTTTGCCAGCCCTTCGGGCGCTCCGATTTCTTCGAGCGTCGGAATCCGCTCAGGCAGCAGGCGAAACGCCAGCGCCTCCCGGCCGCCCGCCAGGTACGCATGGCCGCGCAGCCGCCGCCCTGCAAATGAAAGAGAGAAATCCACATCTTCCTTCGCTTGCTGCAGGCGGCGCAGAAGTCCTGCCTGCCCGCCGAGCCATGCGCCGAGCGACATGGCAGGCAGCCAGCCGGCCGGCACGAGTTCGCCATCTTTCCGCAGAAACGCAGGCGCATCGGGCGTCAGATGCAGGTCGGATCCTTCGCGTTCGACCAGGAGGCCGAGCAGTGCTTCGACCGTCATCGCTTCATGTTCCACCGAGCATCCGCCTCACTTCCTCCCATGTCGTCTCGCCTGCGAGCACTTTCGCGCGGCCGTCCTCGCGCATCGTCCGAAGCCCCGCTTCTTTCGCGAGCTTCCGGAGTTCTTCGATTTCCACGCCGCGCACGATTTCCGCGCGCATCCTCTCCGTCAGCACGAGCACCTCCGCGAGCACCATGCGGCCGCGATAGCCCGTCCCATGACAGGCGGGGCAGCCGCGCCCGCGATAGAGCGTCGTCCCGACGGGAACGCCGAGCACTTCCGCCTCCCCTGCATCAGCTGCATACGCTTCGCGGCAGTCCGGGCAGATGCGGCGCACGAGCCGCTGAGCGATGACGCCGCGCAGCGTTGCCGCCAGAAGATACGGCGGCAGATGCATCTCGAGCAGGCGCAGCACCGCGAGGCATGCATCGTCGGCGTGCAGCGTCGTCAGGACGCGATGACCTGTCAGCGCCGCGCGGAGTGCCACTTCTGCCGTCGCCTCGTCGCGCATCTCGCCGACCGCAAAGATTTCGGCATCGAGACGCAGGACATGGCGGAACGTTTCCGCAAATGTCATGCCCGCTTCCTCGCGCACGGGAATCTGCAGGACGTCCGGCAGGAGGTACTCCACGGGGTCATCGAGTGTGACGATGCTCGTCTCTTCGCGGTTGAGCTCCGAAAGGCCGGCATAGAGCGTCGTCGTCTTGCCGGCGCCCATCGGGCCAACCCACGCCGTGATCCCAGAAGGATGCGCGAGCAGGGCACGGATGCGCGCCTCGTCCTTCTCCGAAAAGCCGAGCGCTCCGAGCTGCCAGACATGGCCGTCGCGCGGCAGCAGCCGCAGGACAATCGCCTCGCCATGAATCGACGGCATCGTCGCCGCGCGCACATCGATGTCGCCCGCGTCCCCCTTGCGGGCGAACGTGAACCGGCCGTCCTGCGGCTCGCGCGTCTTGCTGACATCCATCTTCGCGAGGACTTTGATGCACGACAAAAAGACGGCATAAACCCGTTTGGGGAGTTCATGCCGTCTTTGGAGCAGTCCGTCGATGCGGACGCGGATGCGCACGCTGGAAGCCTGCGGTTCCACATGGATGTCGCTTGCGCCTTCGTCCGCCGCCTCAGAGAGCACAGCATCGACGAGCGCTTTGACGGGAGAGACTTCGCCCGTCATGCGCGCCGGGACACTGCCATGCATCTGCGCTTCCTGCTGGTCGATGGCGCGGAGCGCCTGCTGCACGAGCTGATGAAACTGCATATCCTGTTGCACTTCCGCCATGCTCATGCCCTTCTTTCATTCAAACTCACAGATTTGAATCTTGCTTTAGGGTCATTGTATCGCAATTTCACACAACTTGCAAGCGCTATATAAAGTTTTCACGAGAAATACTTCAGAATCTGTTAACTCACGCTTCCGCGCGTGCAGCCTCGACGGCCGAACGTGCCTGCTCGGCGTTCATGAGGATTTCGCGCGGCTTGCTGCCATGCGCGGGGCCGACGATGCCGAGCTCGCACATCGTGTCAATGAGACGCGCGGCGCGGGCATAGCCAATCGAGAAGCGGCGCTGGATGCCGCTCGACGAGGCGATGCCCGTCGCGAGCACGCTGTCCACGGCTTCGTCGAGCAGCTCGTCGATTTTCGGCTTGCTGCGCTTGCCTTTCTTGCCGCTGTCCTCTTCTTCCTCCATGGCTTTCTCCGTGAAGGCGACGATTTCCTCGTCGGGCTCGGCGGCCTGTCCCTGCGCGCGGATGAAATCGAGCAGGCGCTCAACTTCTTCATCGCTGATGAACGCGCCCTGCACGCGGCGGGGCTTCGCCGCGCCGACGGGATAGAACAGCATGTCGCCCTTGCCGAGCAGCTTTTCTGCGCCGCTCGCATCGAGGATCGTGCGCGAATCGATCTGGCTCGAAACCGCGAACGAGATGCGCGATGGGATGTTCGCCTTGATGATGCCCGTGATGACATCGACGGACGGACGCTGCGTCGCGAGCACCATGTGGATGCCTGCCGCACGTGCTTTCTGCGCGAGGCGGCAGATGGCATCCTCGACGTCGTGCGGTGCGACCATCATGAGGTCGGCCAGCTCGTCGATGATGATGACGATGGCCGGCATCTTGGCGTCGGGGAAATGCTCGTTGTATGTGCCCATGTTGCGCACGTTGTGCTCCGCGAACTTCGCGTAGCGCTTTTCCATTTCCTGTACGGCCCAGTTCAGCACGGAGGCCGCTTTCTTCGCCTCCGTCACGACGGGCACCATGAGATGCGGGATGCCGTTGTAGTTCGAGAGCTCGACCATCTTCGGGTCGATCAGGATGAACTTGACTTCATCGGGCTTCGCCTTGAACAGGATGCTCGTGATCAGCGTATTGATGCAGACGGACTTGCCGCTGCCCGTCGCGCCCGCGACGAGCAGATGCGGCATCTTTGCGAGGTCGGCGAAAATCGGCTGGCCGCCGATGTCCATGCCGAGACCGCACGTCAGCTTCGACTTCGCCTGCTCAAACTTCGGGTTTTCGAGGACTTCGCGCAGGCGCACGCCCTCGAGCTCCTTGTTCGGCACTTCGATGCCGATGGCGGCCTTGCCCGGAATCGGCTCGATGCGCACGGAAAACGCCGCGAGCGAGAGCGCGAGGTCGTCGGCGAGGTTCGTGATCTTGCTGACCTTGACGCCCGGCGCCGGCTCGAGCTCGTAGCGCGTGACGGCCGGGCCGTGGCAGGCATTGATGATTTTCGCATCGACATGGAAATCGTGGAGCGTCTGCGAAAGCGTCTGCGCGTTCTCCTGGATTTCCATCTCGAGCGCCGTGTTCTGCTTCTTGACCTTCTTCTCGAGGATGTCCGTCACCTTCGGCAGGACATACGGCGGCGGTGGCGGCGTCTCTGGCTGCGCAGGCGGATGCTCGGGCGCATCCTCGTTTGCAAAATGCGCGCCCATGCTGTTCGGCTGCGTCAAGGTGCTGTACTCCGGCGCCTTTGCGAGATGGTTGACGCCATCCGCGCCTGCTTTGACAGCTACGCCAGCGGCACTTGCTGCACCTGTGGCGCTGACGGCACTTGCCGTGCCCGTCCCGGCACCGATGGCGGCCGCTGCTTCGGCAGCGTCGGCAACACCGGCCGCCGCCAGAGCTTCGAGCCCTTTGCGCGCATGGTCGTCCTCGTCTTCGTCATTCTTCGGAGAGTCCTCCGCACTGCGCGCGCCATAGTCAATGGAAAACTGCGGCGGCTCGGGTTCCGATTCGGGTTCCGGCTCGGGTTCCGTTTCCCAGGAAACCTTGTCGTCTGCCAGTCCCTGCACGGGTACCGATGATTCCATCGGTTCTGGCGCTGCCGCCGTTCCTGCAGATGCCTGTTCGGCAACCGGCAGCTCGGAAAAGCTGTCATCATCTTCCTGATTGTAGAATGAATGTGCGTTCTGATGCTCGCGAATCTTGCGGGCAACGCCTTCGCTCGCGCGTTCGCCAACTTCGACAGCCTTGTCATAACCCGCGACCACAGCCTGTCCTGCCGCATGGCCTGCGACCTGCGCGCCTGCCGCGACGGCCTTGCCCGCGACCTGCGCGCCTTTCTTC
>ONJV01000178.1:0-5013 GCA_900318215.1 uncultured Veillonellaceae bacterium | reverse complement strand
CCGCGCCAATCACGATGATGCCGCCCGTCACGCCGAAAAATTTTCGCACGAAGAACACGATGCCGCCACCGAGCAGGCCGCCGCCCGTCGGCAGATTCTGCGGCAGGATCTCCGCGCCCGCCGCGACCATGAAATGATGGTACGCCGCGAGCGCGAGCGCATAGAACGCCGTGATGCCGAAGAAGCGCAGCGAATAATGGATGCCGTGATGCTTCGTCATGTACTGCCAGCCGACGAGCAGGATCAGCAGTACGACGACAAAGGCCCCGACGCCGAACATGTAATGCAGGAACCGCGCGAAATAGATGCCGACGAACCCGACATTGAGCCCCGCAAGGCCGCAGGCTGAAATGATGCCGGCCGCGAAAATGGCCAGGCCGAGCAGTTCATAGCGGCGGTCGGGATTCGCGGGCGCCGACGTCTTGCTGTTCCGCTTCCCCGTTGTTCTCGTTGTTTTTTTGGCAACTGTCTTTCTTGCCAAAGTATCACCTATCTTATTTTGTTAAGCGCTCGGCGCATTTCTGCGCTTCGTACTTGATTTTCTCTTCGTCAAGCGTCAGGAGCTCGCGATGCTGCATGAGCACCTTGCCGTCGCAGATGACGGTATCGACATCAGCGGCACTGCCCGAATAGACGAGCAGCGAGACCTCGTTGAAGCGCGGCACCCATGCCGCGCCCTTCATGCTGACGAGCACGATGTCGGCTTTCGCACCAGCTTCGAAGCGGCCGATGCCGTCGAGGCCGACGGCTTTCGCGCCGTACTCCGTGCCCATCTTGAGCGCTTCGAATGCCGGGACGGCCAGCGGATCGTACTCGTTGACCTTGTGCAGCAGTGCTGCGAGCTGGACTTCCTGCAGCATGTCGAGGTTGTTGTTCGACGACGTGCCATCCGTGCCGAGCGCGACCGTCACGCCCTCTTTGAGGAGGCGCGGCACCGGCGCGATGCCGCTCGCGAGCTTCATGTTGCTGCCCGGATTGTGCGCGACGCGGATATGATGTTTCTTGATGATGGCGATTTCGTCATCCGAGAGATGCACGCAGTGCGCGGCCAGCGTCGGGCTCTCGAAGAGGCCCGTGTCCTCGACGTACTCGAACGGGCGCTTGCCATACTGCTTCGTGATCTGCTCGATCTCGGCCTTCGTCTCATTCATATGGATATGGACTTCCGCGCCGAGACGCTGCGCTGCCGCCGCGACCTTCTTGAGGAAATCGGGCGGGCACGTATACGGCGCATGCGGGCCGAACATGACCTTGATGCGGCCATTGGCCGCGCCATTGTAATCCTCGTAGAGCGAGATGTTTTCTTCGAGCTTCTTTTCGCCATCCGGCGCGACGCCGATGATGCCGCGCGACAGCACGCCGCGCATGCCGGACTCCGTCACGACATCGGCGACACGCTCCATGAACGGCCCGTACATATCGGCAAACGTCGTCGTGCCGCTCTGGATCATTTCAACGGCCGCGAGCGCCGCGCCCCAGTAGATGTCGTTGGAAATCATCTTCGCCTCGACAGGCCAGATGTGGTCGTTGAGCCACGTCATGAGCTCCATGTCGTCGGCATAGCTCCGCAGAAGCGTCATCGACGCATGCGTATGCGCGTTGACAAAGCCCGGAATCGCCAGCATGTCTTTCGCGTCGATGGTCTGCTCGGCGATGAAGTCGGCCGGCGCCTCGCCAATCGCGAGGATTTTCGAGCCCTCGACGGCGATATTTGCGGTTTTCGTCTGCCCGTCCGGCAGCACGACCGTTGCATTCTTGATCAGAAGGTTCATCTGCAAAAAGCCTCCAAAATGATGGAAATTATTCGAGATTCAGGTACTTGCGCTGCTCTTCCGTCAGCGTGTCAATCTTCACGCCGAGCGCTTCGAGCTTGATGTTCGCGAGGCGCGTGTTGATTTCTTCCGGCATGAGGTAGACGTCGTTCCTGAGCTCCTCATGATGCTGCAGCAGGTGGAGCTGCGAGAAGAACTGCACGCCGAACGACAGATCCATGATTTCCGCCGGATGGCCGTCGCCTGCCGCGAGGTTGACGAGGCGGCCTTCTGCGAGCAGATAGAGCTTGCGGCCGTCGTTCGTGACAAATTCCTCGATATTCGGCTTGACCGTGCGGCGCGATTTCGAGACGGATTCGAGCTCGGGGATGTTGATTTCGCAGTCGAAATGGCCGGCATTCGCCATCATCGCGCCGTCCTTCATGCTCTCGAAATGCCACTTGCGGATGATGTCCTTGTCGCCCGTCAGCGTCAGGAAGATGTCGCCAATCTTCGCAGCTTCATCCATCGGCATGACACGGAAGCCGTCGAACACGGCTTCGATGGCTTTGATCGGATCGACTTCCGTGATGATGACGTTCGCGCCGAGGCCGCGCGCACGCATGGCACCGCCCTTGCCGCACCAGCCATAGCCAGCGATGACGACATTCTTGCCCGCGATGACGAGATTCGTCGCGCGCATGATGCCTTCCCACGTCGACTGGCCCGTGCCATAGCGGTTGTCAAAGAGGTATTTGCAGTAAGCGTCGTTCGCCGCAATCATCGGGAACGCGAGCTTGCCCGCTTTCGCGAGGCCATGCAGGCGATGGACGCCCGTCGTCGTCTCTTCCGAGCCGCCGAAGACCTCGGGCAGCTGCTCGCGGCGCGTCGTATGCAGCGTGTTGACAAGATCGCCGCCATCGTCAATGAGGAGCTGCGGATGCGTGTCGAGCGCCTTGTTGATGAAATCGAAATATTCCTCGTTCGTGCAGTCATGCCATGCGAAGACCTTGATGCCGTCCTCGACAAGCGCCGCCGCGACATCGTCCTGCGTCGAAAGCGGATTGCTGCCCGTGATGGCAACCTCCGCGCCTGCATGCGCAAAGACCTCGGCCATATAGGCCGTCTTCGCCTCAAGATGCAGCGTGATCGCCATGCGGATGCCCTTGAACGGTTTCGTCTTCGAGAACTCCTTGTCCACCGCGTTCATGACCGGCATGAAGTTCTTGACCCATTCGATCTTGTCATGGCCCGAAGGAGCAAGCTTAATATCACGAATCATGGATTCCATCAAAAGATACCTCCTTGAAATCATTCAAACTGCTTTTATTTTATACGAAAAAGCCACCTATTTCAAGCATTGTGAAACAGGTGGCTCTCAAACTTCAGCCCCCCTCATTGAGGGGGGACGGGCCCGAAGGGCGGGGGGAGTAGTCGGGTGCTGGCACTCACTTCCCCCGACTTTCTTCTATCGCAGCGTAGTCCGTCAAGTCCGCATGCAGCGGCGTGACAGAGATGCCGCCCTGGTCGACCGTATAGAGGTCGGTATGCGGCCCGTTGTCAGAGTCGAGGATTTTTCCGGCGACCGTGTAGAAAATCCGGCCGTCCTCTTTGACCTCCTGCTGGAACGCATTCTCGTAGTCGCGGCGTCCGAGGCGGCTGACGGCGAACTCCGTCGAGGCGAGGCGCGCGGGAAAGTTCACGTTGAGGAAGAATGGCGCGTCCTTCTCCACGTGGCGGCGCTCCATCTCCTCCTCGAGGAACGGCCGCACGAGCTCGGCCGCGAGCTCGTAGGGATATTCCGCGTCGATGTCGAGCGAGACAGCCGCCGCGCTCATGTCGTGGAGGTATCCCTCCATCGCCGCGCCGACCGTGCCGGAGTACAGCACGTCCGTCGCGAGGTTCGCGCCGCGGTTGATGCCCGAGAGCACGAGGTCGATGGGCCGGTTCGGGTCCATGAGCGCTTCGAGGAACAGCTTGACGCTGTCCGTCGGCGTGCCCGCAATGCGCCATGCCGCGACGGTGCCGAGTTCGAGCGCAACGCCGGGCATTTCCTCGACCTCGATGGGCCGCCGCACGTTCAGTGCATGCGCCATGCCGCTCTGCTCATGCCACGGCGCGGCGATGTAGACTTCGTGCTCTTTCGCGCATTCGGCCGCGAGCGCCCGCAGGCCCTCGGATTCGATGCCGTCGTCGTTCGAAATCAGGATGCGCATGTCATGCTCCTTTCACCGTCGCGTTAAACTTCTCGATCATCTTCTCGGGCTTGTACGATTCCTTTGCCTTGCGCAGGCCCGGCAGGCCCATGTCTTCCTCGCGGTTGATATATGTCATATTGCTCCACGCATGCTCGACGAAGCCCTGATTGATGGCAGGATACGCGCCGCGCACGTTCGGGTCGGCCTTTTCGACATGGATGACCGCCGTGTCCGTGTTGAGCGCCTCGCCAAACGTGAACGCAACGACACGACCGTCGATGCGGATGACGCCGCCCTTGAGCTGGAACGCCTCATAGTTGTCGAAGACTTCATGGATTGCCGCGCGCTCGTAGCCGATGAATGGGTCGTTCTGCAAATCTTCGGAGCGCATGGCATACCAGCTCTCAAGCTCCTTGCGGCAGGCCGGAATCAGGTCGCTCGTGATTGGCAGGTACTCGGCCTGCGGATAGAGTTTGTGGAACGCATTGAGATGGTTCTTCTTCGAATGCAGCTTGCGGCCGGAAAGCGTGATGAGCTTTTCGGCGAGATAGACGTAGTCCGCATTGTCGCGGTCGTCCTTGACATCGAATGCTGCAAGCGACTGCCCTTCCCCCTGAAGGTATGCCGCATAATCTTTTTCGAGCCCCATGAGATAGACAGGACGCCCCTGTTCCTCGAAGAACGCGAGAATCTTCTTCGTCGCTTCCGGCCATTTTCCCGGCTCGCAGAATGGCTGCAGCGACGCGAGCACGCCGTCGTACTCGTTGATCATGTAGAGCACATCGTCCTCCACTTTCCACTGGATGTGGTAAGGCGTACGCCACATGTAGAAATTCGTGAAGTTCAGATGGCTGTTCTCGTAATATCTGGCATGAAAGAATTTGTCGAGGACAGGCTTATCCTCTTTGCCGAGCATCTTGAAGTCTATGATCATCAACCCCTTATCTGTCAATTGCTCCCCTTATCATAGCATGACTGTCAATTGCGTTCCGTAACGAAATCACGATACTAAAAGGAGAGCCCGACAAATCATACGATATGATTGTCAGGCTCTGCCTCCGATC